>JAZRAY010000298.1:0-2605 GCA_045634805.1 Succinivibrio sp.
TCTAAAAGATAGTACGCAATACGGGTTGCACTTACAGGGCCTATTCCAGGCATAACCTGCAGAGCTTCAACCATTGAATCGAGCAGAGAACTTGAAGACATATTAGAAAGGAAGCTTCATGCCTGGAGGTAACTGCATACCGCCGGTAACTGCTGATAACTTCTCTTTTGACTGCTCTTCAATACGACGGTGTGCATCATTGTATGCAGCAGCAAGTAAATCCTCACAGATTTCCTTGTCATCACCGAAAATAGAATCATCAATCTCAACACGACGAACTTCGTGGTTACCGGTGATGGTGATCTTAACCATACCAGCACCTGACTCGCCGGTTACTTCCATTCTTGCAATCTCATCCTGTGCCTTCTGAAGACGCTCCTGCATCAGCTGAGCCTGCTTCATCATATTGCCCATGTTAAACATTGTGTATTCTCCGTTAAAAAAAACTCAGAAAATTTTAATTGAAAGTGAAAGGATTTGCAATTTGCAGGAATAAATATTTAAGCTGAAATCAACTTTAAGGCACGCTTGCCAAGTCCATAGATTTCAGCTATTTTTCTGTCGATCTGATGTTTGATTTTCTCAGCCTCAGCTCCTGATGCTTCCTTGAGATCATTAACCATGAATTCAATCTGCAGCTGATCATCTGCAGAAGCAATAGGAATAGGAACTTCCTCTAAAAGAGAACGCAGAATCTTGATGGTGTGAAACTTTCTCTCAAAGTAAAAACGTACTGCACTGGAATTTAGAACAGCACACAGATATACAGGTGAGAGATTATCAAAGCGTGGAATCAGAAAATTACAGCTGTTTAAGGTCAGTCTGCCCTTTTTATCTAAAGCCACAATCGGATATTTAGCAATAAAGCGGTAAACGATTTTGACAGGATTGCGATAGTACTCAATAGGAGCAATCTGCTGGAACCTGCTCTCCTTAAGATTAACAAAGCTCTTAGGAGCACCAATCTTGAAAGGCTCAATATCCACACCTCTTAAAACAGGCTCATCACCAGGGAGAGGTTCATTGTGGACCATTCCACTGTTTGAACCGGTCACAATGCCAAGTGCAAACTGAGCATGACCACGAAGCTTTACACAGTGTTCAAAATCATCCATCTTGGATAGGACCTTAGCTTCCTGATCGGTGATTCTGAAATTGAAATCAAGAGAGGATCTCTCACGTCTTACGATGTAGGTTGACTCATTGGTATTTACAATAACCTCTCCGACTGCACCTGAGTATGAGGTTTTTTCTAAGGTCAGAACCACACTCTGACACTGCACAGCATGGAAAACCTCATCAAGATATCGTACAGACTTTACACGCGCATGCATTGAGATGAAGGTTCTGATCAAATCGTGAGAGGCTACATTCAGGATTGCCTCTGGCAGAACAAACTGCACAATACCGCCTTCATCCAGAAGATTTAAGGATCTCTCCACAAAAAGATCAGCAAAGTAAGGTCTGTTCTTTTTTGCCTCTTCTAAAGTCTTAGCATAGCGTTTGATTGCAGCAGGATCATCACAGCTGCCAAAAGGAGGATTGCCCACAATCACATCTGCCTTAGGCAGATTCTTTGAGGTAAGAGTGTCAGCCTTTAAAAGATGAGTGCAGAGGAATTCCTCACTTAAATCATCCTCAGCCAGCGCAAAGTTGATTCTTGCAAGTGATACCGATAAGGAATCGAGATCACAGCCGTACAGATCATTTACATCAGCACCTCTTTTGAGAAGTCTTAAAAGGAAATTGCCAGAGCCGCAGCATGGGTCTAAAAACACACGGCCAGCTCTGATGGAAATGGTCTCTAAAGCAGTATCAGTCAGTTCCTGAGGAGTATAGTATCTTCCCTCCTGACGACGTGATGAAAGCTCCATTAAAGAAAGGTAGATAAGACCTAGAGTATCCTCGTAAGGAACATAGTGGAGTTCAAATTCAGGAAGATTCCTGCAGGATTTTAAAAGTGAATTCTTTGGAGTCTTGTCAATGAGCTCTAAAAGCAGCCATTCATATCTGCCGATATCAAGTCTCCCCTCAAGATATGCCTTGAAAAAATGGGAGCTTACGTAGGTATCAAGCTTTTTGGCCTCAACTAAAAGCTGCAGAAATGATTCACACAGAAGAGCTCTGATGTAGGTTAAAGTACTTGAGAAATCCTCAACCAGAATAGATAGAGCAATATGATTAGGTGAATCCTTTGAAATATAGTTTATATAAAGTTCCTGAGCTCTGACTGACTGTCTTGAATTGACAACGGCACGTCTTCTCTTAAGAGAATTTCTGCTACTTATGATTGAATCAATCTGAGTTTTGGAAAACTTCAGAGAACCGTCGGCAGAATCATCCTTAATCTTTCCGGTTTTAAGCCAGTTCTTGAGTGTAGATAAGGAAATATCCAGCAGATCACAAGTCTGACCTAGTGAAAGATAATCTGTCTTATGCTGTTCTGCCATATATAAACCGTATTCTGAAATCTGTTTTCTGAAATAATAGCATGTTTATAAAAAAATAATAATAAAAAACTTTCAGTTAAATAATTTGTTTTTTAATTTCAGAATATTAAGTAATTTTTAACGACATTAATATTTTTATTACAGACAATTAATGT
>JAZRAY010000299.1:0-3268 GCA_045634805.1 Succinivibrio sp.
TACATGGAACCGTTACATTACAGCCGCGACCGCCACTTTTGAAAAAATCCCTTACAGTTTTCTCAAAAGTACCGGTTTCAACCAGGATTCTGCCGTAGGTTAAATCCTGAGAGGTCTTTTCAGCGAAAAACTCGTGCAGAAGAGGAGACATCGAATGTTCAATCGGATTTCCCAGGACAGCGTATTTATCGGTATTACTCATCTTTGCACCTTATTGATTTGTAAGACTATTTTATTTTAGCGAGTTTTTCTTCCCACATTGGGCCCGGTCTTATAAGGGTGTGGGTCAGTGTATTGTAGATTGATGTTGAAACTGACAGACCACCGCATGGCAGGGTTAGTACCAGATCAACATTGTCTGTTATACGAGGATCAAGCGAATCAATCTTTGTTGTAGGATCTTCTCCTGAGATATTGGCACTGGTTGAGACAATAGGAGTCTTGGCCAGAGCACAGATCTCTGCAAATGGTCTGAAAGCGGAGATTCTTACACCTGCGCTGTGATCATCTCTTACAGCGGCATTTTTGAATTCATCAATCACAGGAACTACAAAGGTATGAGGACCAGGCCACATTCCATCCATAAGAGCCATGGCCTTATCGTCGACTCTTGAAGTATCAAGATATTCCTTAAGGTACTCAAGAGAACTGTCCACAATGATCAGTCCCTTTGTAGAACTTCTGTGTTTTATGGCAATAATTCTTTTTACTGCCTCTTCATTTAAAACAGAGCAGCTTATTCCGTATACACCTTCGGATGGACATACAATTACTCCACCCTCAGCAATAACTGAAGCTGCCTGTTCAATACTGTCAGTAAATATAGTAGACATTACAGATTAACTAGTTTTTCCTGAAGCTTCTGATCTTTCTTCATAACTTCTTCACTGGCAGCCTTTCTGTCAGCCTTAACCTTGGCATCAATCTCAGGATCAGTTAAAGCAATGATCTGAGCTGCAAGGTAAGCTGCGTTCTTGGCACCAGCCTTTCCTACTGCTACAGTTGCTACAGGAATTCCGCCTGGCATCTGAACAGTTGAGTATAGAGCATCGATTCCACTTAATGGACCGCCATCACAAGGAATACCGATTACAGGTCTGGTAGTTCTGGCTGCAATTGCACCTGCAAGATGAGCTGCAAGACCGGCAGCACCGATAAATACAGCACAGCCTCTCTTTTCAGCATCTGCAACGTATGAAGATACAACATCCGGGGTACGGTGAGCTGATGCAACTCTGGCCTCATAACGGATACCAAAGCCCTTTAGAATAGCCATGGTATTCTCAAGTAAAGGTAAATCAGAGTCAGAGCCCATAATAATTGATACAAAAGCGTTAGACATCAGTGAAATCTCCTAAAAAAACTCTGTGAATTGTATCACGCTTAAGAGTTAGGACGAACGATTATATGCTTGCGTTTCTTTCTGCTCTCACATAGAGCATTTGCACAGACGAGACCTATACCTCGTTTAAACTTCTTTTCAAACATCAGAGGAAAGGAGCAGAACTCGCAGACTCTCTCCACAGGCTTACCCGGAGTTGAAAACCTGCAGTCAGGGAAATTACCGCAGGCGTAGAAAACACGGCCCGAACGCAGTGTTCTCTGGTGCAGTTCTCCCTTTTTACAGACCGGACATTTAATCTTCACGCTTTCCTGAGGATTATGTACATAGGTACATTCAGGATAGTTTGAGCAGCCTATGAAAATACCGAAACGGCCTTTCTTGACTAAAAGAGGTTCACCGCAGGATGGGCATGGAGCACCAACCTCACCCAGAGTAACCACTGAGTGCGATACAGCTACAGGCTTTAGGAATGAACATGACGGATAATCTGAGCAGCCCAGAAAATCACCGTGATTGGAATGTCTTAAAACCAGAGTCTGTCCGCATAAAGGGCAGGCATCTCCTTCCTTTAAATGCTCATACTGAGAATAATCTTTCATGGCGCACATTCTACTACTTATTGAGGACTGCTGCTTTTTAAGGGGTTAAAAAGTTAAAAATAATAAAGCTTATGTCGATATAACCCCCACATATATCAGCATTTTTTAGGGATAACGATTTCTTTTTTCAGGAGAATCGCTGAAAATGCGCAAAATATACGATTCAATGGTAAAATTAGCGCGATTATTTTCTCTAAATTTATTGTTTTGTTTACGAAAAGAGAATTTTTAAGTTTGGATTACTCCTTTTGTATTAGGGAGTATTTGTCTATTTAAGGAACGACAATGGCTATTCGCGAAGTAATTACATATCCAGATGATACATTAAGAAAACCTTGCACAGAGGTTACAGAATTCAACGAGGAGCTGAAGACTCTTACCGATGACATGTTCGATACCATGTACGAATTTGAGGGTATCGGTCTTGCTGGTCCTCAGATCGGTGTAAACAAACGAATTGTAGTTATAGATATCCCTGAGGAGGACGGCTCACAGGGTAACAACAAACTGGTAATCATCAACCCGGTAATCAAGAAGCTTGAGGGTGAGAAGGTAGAATCTCAGGAAGGCTGTCTGAGTGTTCCTGGCTATCAGGATACTGTTGAGAGATTCGAAAGAGCTACCGTTGAGTACCAGGATCTTCAGGGCAACCACTGCGTTTTTGACAACGTAGACGGTCTGTTCGCAATCTGCCTGCAGCACGAGATTGATCATCTTGAAGGAAAGCTTTTCATTGATAAGCTTTCAAGACTGAAAAGAGATCGTCTGAAAAAGAAGTTTGAAAAGATCAAAAAAGAAAGAAGATCAGCTGCAGAGTAAATAGAACATATGGAAAAAAGAATTATTTTTGCAGGTACTCCTGACTTCGCAGCAATCCATCTTCAGGAGCTGCTAAAGGCAGGAATCAGACCGGTAGCTGTATACACACAGCCAGACCGTCCTGCAGGTCGCGGTCACAAACTATGTCCATCCGATGTAAAGAAGGTTGCACTTGAGGCAGGCCTTGATGTCTATACTCCTGTTAACTTCAAAAATGAGGAAGACATCAAGCAGTTTGAATCATTAAATGCGGATCTGTGCATCGTTGTAGCCTATGGAATTATTCTTCCACAGAGAATTCTTGATGCACCAAAGCTTGGCTGTATCAATGTTCATGGCTCAATTCTTCCAAAATACAGAGGCGCAGCTCCAATTCAGAGAGCACTTCTGGACGGAGAGGAAGAGACCGGCGTATCTATCATGAAGATCGGTCTTAAGCTTGATGCAGGTGACGTATTCAGGATTGCCACCACCAAAATCACTGATGAAGTCGGAGGCCAAGCGG
>JAZRAY010000300.1:0-1541 GCA_045634805.1 Succinivibrio sp.
AAAAGCTATGGTCCAATGAGAGCTATCGAAAAGAGAGCTGCACTTGAAAATGAACTGGGAGCTATCGAAGCACAGTTCGAAACAGAAGCTACATCACACCACGGTCAGGTTAAAGACCTAATTATTCCGATTATATCACTAATTCTGTTCTCAGTATTAGCTATGATGTACACAGGCGGATTCTTCTCAGGTGAAGGCGTTGGTATCGCAGCTGCATTTGGTGACTGTGACTCTTCTCTATCACTTGTACTTGGTGGATTTGCTGCTATCGTAGTTACATTTATTCTATACATGTCAAGAAAAGTAATGTCATTTAAAGCATTTATGGGATGTATTAACGATGGTATCAAAATGATGGTTCCAGCTATTCTAATTCTAGTACTAGCTTGGTCAATTTCTGGAGTATGTAGAGATCTTCTATCAACAGGAGAATATATCGGAAACCTTGTTCAGACAAGCAACTTCCCACTAATGCTACTACCTCTAGTAATCTTCCTTGTAGCTTCATTCCTATCATTTGCTATGGGTACAGCTTGGGGAACATTTGGTATCCTAATTCCAATCGTAATCATTATTTGCGAACCAGTACTAGCTACAACACCTGAACTAATGACTGTAACACTAGCTGCTACACTTGGTGGATCAGTATTTGGTGACCACTGCTCACCTATTTCAGATACAACAATCCTATCATCAACAGGTGCACAGTGTGACCACCTAGATCACGTTGGAACTCAGATTCCATACGCTCTAACAGTTGCAGTTGCATGTTGTGTTGGTTACTTAGTTTCAGCAGCAACAGGATTCAACGTATTCGCAACACTAGCTGCTGGTCTAGTTACACTAGTAGTTCTAATCTTTGCTCTAGACAAATTCTGGGATAGCAAAGAAGCTAAATAATTAGATTAAAACAAGTTAATTTACAAATTGTTTAAATAACATACACGGTTTGAAGGACTGTACGATAAAAGGGAGTTGCATATGCAACTCCCTTTTAAGTTATCATTTAAAATCTATACAAATTCACACATAATATCATTTGATATGATTATCCCCTTTTCTGTCAACCTGATTGAATTTTCATCTATTATCAGATTTCCCAAGGCTTCCTGTTCTTTTAAATATTCTATTTTATCTTTATATACTTTGAAAAAGTCTTCACCAAAACGATTGTAAAAATCATTTAAATCTATGCCATTTAGCATACGAAGTCCAGTAAATGTGTATACAGACATGGCTTCTTTTTTTGTTTCTATATGTATATCAACTTCGTCGTAACCAGCATCCTGTGACAGTGTAAGGTTCTTCCAAGTTACCAAGTCAGATGGATTTTCACATCTAAAGCCATTTACATATCCAGATGCTCCTGCTCCTAGACCTAAGTAGTCGTCTAGTTTCCAGTATTTTATATTGTGTCTGCAAGCTTTTCCCGGTTTAGACATATTGGATATTTCATAGTGGTCATAGCCTGCATCTTTTAAAATGTCTACAGCCTGCAGATACATTTCATCAACCTGATTGTTATCTAAAAACGGCAGTTT
>JAZRAY010000301.1:0-6372 GCA_045634805.1 Succinivibrio sp.
CTAGCAAGCCCTCGGATTTATCCGAGGGTATTTGACCTTCGCTGTAACCATACTGGAGCATATTTCTTAGAATTTTTAGAATTGTTTCCTCTCTTCCTTCCTCTCTTGCTTCCTTTAGACCTTTTTTAAAGCCTTCCTCGAATTTCTGCTGCATCATGCTCCTGTAATCGAGAATTTCCATTTCTCGGTTCAATTCTGCAGCATAATTAACAGGTTTATTTTGTTCTGACATAGTTTAAACCTCATGTCTGTCTGAACAGATTCCTATTTATGACAAAAGATTATTTTAACTTTTCCTTTAGAGATTCCCATTGCTCTTCAGGAATTTCTAAAGTAATTAATGCTTCTTCGACGCTAAATTTTTTGTTTTTAATTAAGTTAGTTAGATGCCTTACGGTTGTTTCCTCTCTTCCTTCCTCTCGCCCCTTTACTTCGCCTTCTTCGAATTTCTGCTGCATCATGCTTTTGTAATCGAGAATTTCCATTTCTCGGTTCAGATAAGCTGCATAATTATCGGGATCTTTCATAAATTCATTCCTTATATTTATTGCTTTACCCAAAATCTGATCATGCTGCATTACATCTTCATCCATTTTTGTAAGTTTGCCAGAGAAGTATGCAAGCCATTTTTCTGCACGACTCATTTCTGAGAGTTTTTTCTTTTTAAACTTCTGAAGTTCAAGAAAGTGAATCTCAAGAAGTTTTGTAATAGGCTCTCTGTCATCCATGTTACAGATTTTCGCAACACTGTGGGGCTGTTGTTTAGCCTTGTCTGTAAAAATATTGAACTTAAGAATGTTAATGCAAATTACTGGTTTAAGCTTACTGTAGCTCTCTCTTTTCAACAATGAACCTGTATAAAGCTTTGACCAGTAGAAAAGTGTTCTGCCGATCCAGGCTACATCGTTTGCAACCTGTACCTCAAGATCGATTTGTTCTCCTGATGCTAGTGTACAGCAAATATCGAGTCTTGAGATTTTTTCGTAGGAGTTTTCTGCGTGCTGCTCTGTGTTAGTATAAGTCAAATCGGTGATTAAATTCTTGCCTTTTCTCTCCAAAATCGAGTTTAAAAAATCCAGAAAGATATCTTTGTGCGAAAAAAGCTTTTTGGCAAAAGCATCATTTGTGGTACTGATATGACCGACTGTTTCAATTTCAGAGATGATTGCCTTAGCTCTTACGTCATCTTTTAACTCATTTCGTAAATAATCCATTAAAAAATTTCCTTGGTAATGAATAACAATAAAGAGGCTTTAATCATAAAAGACATTTTTTTGAGTCTTTTTGTAAGGCATTCCTTTTTTGTAAAAGAACTTAATAACAAATTGATTCTTAAGAACTTTAATGGTTGTCCTGATATCAGACAAATCCAGTTTTTTTACTGAATCTTGATTAATAAAACTTGTCTGATTTTATAATTCTTAAATACTGGATTTTAATCTTTTATTTTGGACAAAAATAATTATCAGATATGTTCGATTTGGTTAAACATAAGTTAATATATTCCCTGAATTTTAAGGAATTTTGTATATGGAAAAGAGCTATCAGATTAAAGGAATGTCATGTGCAGCCTGTGCCTCAAAAGTAGAGAGGGCAGTAGGCAGTATTCATGGTGTTGTCAAGGCAAGTGTAAATCTTATGAAAAACACCTGTCTGGTTGAATTTGATGAGGCTCTGGTTACAGACGAGAATGTAATTGCTGCTGTTGATGCTGCAGGATATGAAGCTCTGATTTCAAAGCAGGGCAATCTGTTTTTAGATGATGAATCTGAACTTAAACAGATACGTATAAGACTTTATATTTCACTTGTCTTAACCTTTTTAATTATGCTTCTTTCCATGGGGCATATGTTTTCACTTCACCTGATACACAATGCCTTTATTAACGGCTCTCTTCAGGGAGCTATGGCCTTAGTTGTCGCCATTCTGCAGAAACAGTATTTTATAAGTGCACTAAAGGCATTAAAGCACGGCGGTTTCAATATGGATTCATTAGTATCCACAGGTGCTGCCGCTTCATTTATCTATTCAGTATTTTCTCTTTTAAATGTAGACCTGTCCGCAACTGCTGAGGTCCTAGATTCAACACATCCAGTGTTCTTTGAAGGCGCAGCTGGAATCCTTACCTTTGTTGCCATCGGCAAGTACATTGAAAATAGAGCCAAGCACAGAACCTCATCTGCTGTAAGTGCTCTGTACGATCTCGCTCCTAAATCAGTCAGTGTTAAACGTGACGGCAGTGTTGTTCAGATTCTGCTTGATTCAGTTGCCATTGGCGATACAGTTGTTCTTAAGGCAGGTGACAAGATCGGTATCGACGGTGTGGTTTTAAGCGGTTCAGCCCACATTGATGAGAGTGCCTTAAGCGGAGAGAGCCGTCCTGTAAAGAAAGAGACAGGAAGCGAAGTTAAATCTGCAACCTTTGTTCTTGATGGCTACATTGAGGTTGAGGTTTTGAAGGTTGGCGAGGAAACCACCTTATCCAAGATTATTAAAATGGTGGAGAATACCGCTCAGACAAAGGTACCGATTGCAAGAATCGCTGATGTTGCAGCTTCATATTTTGTACCTGCGATTTTTGCCTTATCAGCTCTGACCTTTATCGTCTGGTACTTTATTTTAAGTGCACAATTCTCGCTATCCCTGACCTTTGCCATCAGTGTACTGGTTGTATCCTGTCCATGTGCCTTAGGTCTGGCTACACCTGTTGCAATTATGGCAGGTACCGGAAGAGCAGCCCGCGAGGGTATTATCTTCAAATCACCTGAGGCTCTGGAGATTTTAGGCCGTGCAGATGTGATTGCCTTTGACAAGACTGGAACCTTAACCACAGGAAGTGTCAGTGTGGTGGCAAAGGAGAGTCTTGATGAGGATGTTCCTCTGAATATTGCTTACCTGTACGCCGCATCAATTGAAGGTAAAAGCTCACATCCTATAGCCAGAGCTTTCTATTCAACATCTGCAGCTCTTATCGAGGTTGAGGATTACAGCTTTGAGAAAGGTCTTGGTGTATCAGGCTCAATTGGAGGCAGAAAGTATTCTGTCGGCAATGAAAAGCTTCTATCCAAACTTGGTATCAGTCTTACCGCTGATGTGGTCTATGAGATTGAATCCTATGTAAATGGAGGCTCAAGTGTTGTCTATCTGACTGACGAGACTCACGCACTCGCATATTTTGTTCTATCCGATCCTCTAAAGGATGACAGCTATAATCTTATCTCAGACTTTAAGAAATCTCAGATTAAAACCATGATGCTGACAGGTGATGCTGAGAATACCGCAGAGCAGATTGCCGCAAAGCTTGGTATTTCAGATTACTCCTCTCGTCTTTTGCCTGAGGATAAGCTTAATATTATAAAAGAGCTTCAGAATCAGGGTAAAAAGGTAATTATGGTGGGAGATGGTATCAATGATTCTGCCTCTCTCTCTCAGGCTGACGTTGGTGTAGGTCTTAAAGGCTCAATGGATATTGCCTTATCCTCATGCGATGTTATTCTTTTAAAGGAAAGACTTACTGATATCTACAATGCTTTTCTGATTTCTCGAGCAACAATGAGAAACATAAAGCAGAATTTATTCTGGGCGATTATATATAATGTTCTGACTATTCCTGTAGCCTGCGGTGTGTTTTATCCAGCGTTTAAAATAACGCTGCCTCCTATGCTGTGCTCTATACTCATGGGAATAAGTTCAGTCTGTGTGGTAACCAATGCCTTAAGACTGACTGTGCTGAAAATCGACAGTCAGAAGATTCAAAAGGAGAGTATTTTAATGAAAAAGACCATCTGTATTGAAGGTATGATGTGTAATCACTGCACCTCCTCTGTTAAGAAAAGCCTTGAAGCTCTGCCTAATGTAAGCGAGGTTGAGGTAAGTTTAGAGGAAAACTGTGCTACCCTTAATACCTCAGATGAGAATTCAGATGCTTTACTGAAGGCTGCGGTTGAAAGTGCTGGCTTTAAGGTTACCGATATAAAATGATTGATTTAGATACCTCTGATTTACAGCTTTTATGTGCGCTAAGAGATGACTGCCGTCTGTCTTTACGTGACTTAGGTGAGAAATGTTCACTCTCAGCTCCTGCTGTATCTGCAAGAATCAGAAGACTTGAACAGGCTGGTGTCATAAGAGGCTATACTGTTACATTAAGTGACAGTGCCTTTGCCCTGGAGGTTGAAGCTCTGATATATACCAAGGTAAGATTTGACAGTATTCCTGATTATCTTGAGTATATGAGAGGCTCCCTTGCAGTAAGCTCATGTCTTAAGATTGCGGATGAATACTCATATATGGCGATTGCCTCATTCAAGAGTATCTCCCAGCTTAATAATTTTGCCATGTATCTTGAGCAGAATTTCGGTCAGAGCAGAATCAGTATTATTCTGAAAAAAGAATTTATCAACAGAGTTCCTTTGAACTTTGAAAACAATTAGTAAGTAATTTATGTACATCTTATATTAGAAGGAAAGTCCTATGTGGGATTATACAGATAAAGTTAAAGATCACTTCCTGCATCCACGTAATGCTCGTGTTATTGAAGATGCCAATGCAGTTGGTGATGTAGGTTCTATCATCTGCGGTGACGCATTAAGACTGATGCTTAAGATTGATCCTGTAACCGAGGTTATTGAGGATGCATCATTCCAGACCTACGGCTGCGGAAGTGCCATTGCTTCATCATCAGCTTTAACTGAGATGTTAAAGGGTAAGACCTTAAAGGAAGCAGAAAAGATTACCAATCAGGAGATCGTTGATTATCTAGGCGGTCTGCCTCCAGAGAAGATGCACTGCTCTGTAATGGGACGTGAGGCTTTAGATGCTGCTATTGCCAACTATCACGGTCAGTCATATGAGAACTCTCATGATGACGGTGAGCTTGTATGTCACTGTTTCGGTGTAGGTATCAACAAGATTAAGAAGGCTGTATGGGAAAACCATCTGACCACAGTTGAGGAAGTTACCAACTATACCAAGGCTGGCGGCGGCTGCGGCAGCTGCAAGATGAGAATCGAAGAGATTATCGATGAGGTCTGGGTTGATCTTGAGAAATGCGGCGTACCACGTCCAGGTCACGCTCCAACCCCAATTCCATCAATTACCGTTGCAACCTCAACAACCTCATCACCAGCATTCAGCTCAATCGGTACTGTAACCTCAGCTAAAGGTGCAACTGCAGCTGTAGAGGCTCAGATCGACGAGAAGACCAAGTCATCACCGATCTATGACGATGTAGTCAAGATCCTAAAGGAAGTCAGTGACGGTTTAACTGACGGTTCAAAGGTTGAGCTTGACGCAATTTCAGGTGCTGATGTTATTGTTAAGCTTGAAGGTCCTGTATCATCAGGCATGATGAAGGATATGACCCTAGGCTTCCTAAAGCAGAAGCTTACAGACGGTACCGGTCGTCAGATTAACGTTGCAACAAGATAAGAGATTAAACAAACAATGAATACAATGGATTTAGGCGCTGGTCTGGGCGGAATCTACCTGGATAACAACGCTACTACTCAGATTGACCCTAAGGTTGTAGAAGCAATGCTTCCATACCTTAATGTTTACTTTGGTAATGCCTCATCACAGCACGGCTACGGTGTTCCTGTAGAAAAGGCAATTGAGAAGGCCCGTGAGCAGGTTGCTGATTTCTTAGGTGCCGAGCATCCTGATGAGATTATCTTTACCTCATGTGCAACCGAGTCTGACAATACCGCTTTATGGTCAGCCTTATGGTCTCAGAAGGGCAAGACTGAAATCATTACCACTCCTGTTGAGCATCCTGCAATTATGCAGACCTGTGATTTCCTTGCATCTCACGGTGCAACCATCAAGTATCTTAAGGTTTCAGGAAAGGGTGATATCGATTTGGACGAGTTTGAGAGTCTTTTAACTCCTCAGACCGCTTTAGCCTCTGTAATGTGGGCCAACAACGAGACCGGTAACATCTATCCTGTACCAGAGCTTGCTGAAATTGCCTATAAGCACGGTGTAATGTTCCACACCGATGCTGTTCAGGCAGTATCAAAGATTCCTGTTGATCTTAAGAATACCAAGATCAATATGCTTTCATTCTCAGGCCACAAGATTCACGCTCCAAAGGGCATCGGTGTCCTGTATGTACGCAGAGGAACCCGTTTCATCCCATTCATGAAGGGCGGTCATCAGGAGCGCGGTCGTCGTGCAGGTACCGAGAATGTTCCATATATCGTGGGCTTAGGTGTAGCCTGTGAGCTTGCAAAGAAGCATCTTGAGGATGTAAGTTCAAGAGTAAGAGCTCTGCGTGACAAGCTGCAGCAGGGAATTCTGTCATCAATTCCTGAGTGCTTTGTAACAGGTGATGAGTCAAGACGTACCGACAACACCCTGAATATCGCCTTC
>JAZRAY010000302.1:0-2926 GCA_045634805.1 Succinivibrio sp.
TAAATGGAGCTGATGACGAAACCATTAACAAATTAACCAACGTATCACTTGAAGAAATCAAAGAAATACGCCAGAAAATCAAATAACCTGTACTGATTACAGAAATTTCAGATAAGTTATCAATACTCAAAAAATATCCAAAAGATTAAGACGGGGTTATTAGGACTCAACAGTTAACGAGATATTCGAGAATTCCAAGAGATTGCTCAGATAGCACATAGAAAAAGACCTCCAACCGGAGGTCTTTTATCATTAAAAATTAGAATTAAGAATTAGAAGCGATTTCAAAATCGTTCTTTTTGATAACGATAGGTTCTTCCTGTTTTTCAACAGTATCCTTGTCTACCACAACTCTCTCAACATCCTTTACTGAAGGAATATCGAACATGGTATTCAACAGAAGACCTTCAACTACTGAACGCAGACCACGAGCACCGGTATGACGCTTGATAGCAGTATCAGCAATTGCATTTAATGCTTCTTCGGTAAACTCAAGCTTTACATTCTCAAACTTGAACATTTCCTCGAACTGTCTGATGATAGCGTTCTTTGGTTCTCTTAGAACACGAATCAGCTCTTCACGGCTTAGTTCTGATAAAGCGGTAATAACCGGCATTCTTCCTACAAACTCAGGAATAATACCGAATTTAACAAGATCATCAGGCTCTACTTTCTTGTATTTGTCAGAAAGAGACATCTTCTCGTTTTCGCCTAAAACCTCGGCACCGAAACCGATTCCTGATTTCTTGGAAACTCTCTTCTCAACAACCTTCTCAAGTCCGTCAAAGGCACCGCCGCAGATAAACAGAATCTGTGAGGTATCAACTTCGATGTTCTTTTCCTGTGGATGCTTTCTGCCACCATTAGGTGGAACTGAAGCAACTGTACCTTCAACAAGCTTTAAAAGAGCCTGCTGAACGCCTTCACCTGAAACATCACGGGTAATTGAAGGATTCTCACTCTTACGGGCAATCTTATCGATCTCGTCAATGTAGATGATACCCTTCTGAGCCTTTTCAACATCAAAGTCGCAGTTCTGAAGAAGACGGACAATAACATTTTCAACGTCTTCACCAACATAACCGGCTTCGGTTAAGGTTGTTGCATCTGAAATTGCAAAAGGAACGTTCAGGAACTTAGCTAAAGTCTGAACTAAAAGAGTCTTACCAGATCCGGTTGGGCCAACCAGAAGAATATTTGATTTACCCAGCTCTACACCTGAATCATTATTGGTGTGACGTAATCTCTGGTAATGATTATAAACAGCAACAGACAGAACCTTCTTGGCATCTTCCTGACCAATCACGTACTCATCAAGGTGCTTGGCAATGTCACGTGGTGTTGGGATGTTATCAAGATCGATTCCTGAGCTTCCCTTTGAACCCTTTGACATACCACGCTGTTCAAGCATCTTGTAACACTTGGTGATACAGTCTGAACAGATACATGTTCCGTGAGCTTTAATCAGAGTTCTGGTTTCTGATGAACCCTGACCACAGAATAAACAAGTACTTTTTGGGGTATCAGACATGACTATTCTTCCTTATCTGAAGCGGTAATTTCAGAACGATTGGTAATAACTCTATCGATTAAACCAAAATCCAGGGCTTCCTGAGAAGTCATGAAGTTGTCTCTTTCAGTATTCTGAACAACTTCCTCTAAGCTCTTGCCTGTGTGCTTTGCAAGAATTCCGTTTAAGGTATTCTTAATACGCTGGGTCTCCTGGGCATGGATCATGATATCCGTTGCCTGACCCTTAAATCCACCTAAAGGCTGGTGAATCATGATTCTAGAATTAGGCAGAGCAAATCTTTTGCCTGCAGCTCCGCCGGCCAGTAAAAATGACCCCATGGAACAGGCCTGTCCCATGCATAAAGTGCAGACATCTGGTTTGATGTACTGCATAGTGTCGTATATAGCTAAACCAGCTGTAACTACGCCACCAGGAGAATTGATATACAGATAGATATCCTTGTCAGGATCTTCTGATTCTAAAAACAGGAGCTGTGCCACAATCAGATCAGCCATATGATCTTCTACTTCACCAGTAAGAAATATCACTCGGTCTTTTAACAGACGTGAATAAATATCAAAGGATCTCTCACCCCTTGCAGTCTGTTCAATAACCATTGGTACCAATGATGATGCCAGTCTAGTCTGATCTTCAAAATTAAACATTAGCAGCAAAGCTCCTTATAGTTATAGTAGTATATTAACGAGAACGAACTAGGTCGTCAAATGACATAGTCTCATCGCCGTCAGCAGCCTTTTCCATTACCTTAGCTACAACCTCTGCCTCGATAGCAGCGTTCTGGATGTTCTCAAACTGAGTCTTATCCTTACGTAGCTGAGCAATTACCTCTTCAGGATCCTCGTAAGCACCTGCGATCTGGTTCAGCTGAGCATCAACATATGAGTCTGATGGCTTGGTGCAGCCAAGATCAAGAATGATCTTACGAACAATGATGCCTAAACGAGCTGCCTTAACAGACTCATCCTTGAACATCTCTTCCTTCTTGAAGCTTGCAGGTAGCTTGGTCATGCCGTAAGCCTTCATCTGCATCTCGAAGTTCTTTGCTAAACGCTCGATCTCAGCATCGATGTATGCCTGTGGAACAGCGAACTCGCCGTACTGAGCAACTAAAGCATCAAACAGGTTCTGACGGGTCTTAACATAAACTGAGCGTGATAACTCACGATCCATGTTCTTGCGAAGATCTGACTTGAAGGTCTCGATTGAACCATCCTTTACACCGAAGATCTTAACGAAGTCTTCGTTTACCTCTGGAAGAACAAGCTCAGATACTGAATTTACAGTAATATCGAACTCTGCGTCCTTGCCCTTCAGGTTCTCAGCGTGATATTCCTCTGGGAACTTAACCTGAATAGTGAACTTGTCACCAGCCTTGTGGCCTTCGATCTGCTC
>JAZRAY010000303.1:0-11801 GCA_045634805.1 Succinivibrio sp.
GTGAAAATGGTGCCGGAAAATCAACATTACTTAACATGTTAAGCGGTGTCACCATGGCTACTTCTGGTGAAATATTTGTGGACGGTGAAAAAGCAGTAATTACAAAACCTACCGATGCAAGGGATTATGGCATTGCCATGATCCATCAGGAATTACAGAACATCCCTGAACTCACGGTGTTTCAGAATATGTTTCTTGGTAATCCTAATACAAAAGGTGGCGTGTTTGTTGATAAGGACCGTGAAGCCAAAAGAGCAAAGGAAATCCTTTTTGAACTGGATCCTGATATAGATCCTTGGGAGAAAATCAAGAATCTTAAGGTATCTCAGCAGCAGATCGTTGAAATTGCAAGAGCGCTGCTGGCTAACGCAAAAATCATCGCAATGGACGAGCCAACTTCCTCTCTGACTCCTCAGGAGTTTGACCGTCTGGCTCAGCTGATTTCAGATCTGGCTAAAAAAGGTGTCTCTGTAATCTATGTGTCCCACAAAATGGACGAACTGTTCAGAGTGTGTGATAGAGCAACAGTTATGCGAGATGGTCAGTATATCGACTGTGTAAACATGAAAGATATGACTGAAGAATCAATTGTAACAATGATGGTTGGTAGAAAGATCGAAAAAGTTTCGCATCACTCCTATGTTACCGACAGGGTAATGCTGGAGGTTGAGAATCTGGGGAGAGTTGGTGCTGTAAAACCCGCTTCCTTCAAGGTTCATGCCGGTGAGGTGCTTGGTATATCCGGGCTGGTTGGTTCTGGTCGTACCGAGCTTTTCAGACTGATTTTTGGTCTTGATAAGCCAGGACTTGCAGTGGCAAAGCATACCCGCATGAGCAGAGAGATTGCTGGACTTGATAAACCTGCAAACGGCAAAGTTATAGTTAAGGGCAAGAGCATTAAATTAAACGATGTCCCTGAAGCAATTCGTCATGGTATTGGTCTTGTCCCTGAGGATAGAAAGCTTGAAGGTATTTTAAAGAGTCGTTCCATAAATATAAATATGGGAATGCCTTCAATGTCCAAGTATACAAAAGGCGGCTTTATAAAACGAGGATTCTTAAGAAAGAAATCCTATGAAATTATGAAAGGGTTAAATTTACGTCCTCTCGATGTAGATAGAGCAATTGGTACCTTATCTGGCGGTAATCAGCAGAAGGTGATTATTGGTAGATGGTTAGCCTCTGGTACAGAAATCTTCCTGTTTGATGAACCTACAAGAGGTATTGATGTTGGAGCTAAAAGCGAAATCTATGATGCCATCGAAGAACTCGCAAAGCAGGGAAAAGCTATTCTGGTTATTTCTTCAGAAATGCCGGAAATCATCAGAATCTCAGATCGAGTAATGGTAATGAGAGATGGAGAAATTGTTGCTCAGCTTGAAGGCGAAGATATAAATGAGGCTACTATTGGCCAGTATTCAATTGGCCAGGCAAAGAAACAAACAGAGGCTGTACTATGACAGACGTATTTTCATTAGGAAAGAATATCTTTAAGTCCGGTAAAGATCCGCTTAATCAGAAAGGTAATAACAATATGACAGAACAGGCTTTAGATTTGAAGAAAAATTTCTTTAAATTCAACATTAGAGACATGGGAACTCTGATTGGTCTGGTGATAATTTTTGCCGTGTTTGCGTGCTTATCACCTGTATTTTTAACTACCCCAAATCTTATAAATATTATGCAGCAGTCAGCGATAAATGCCATTGTTGCTTTGGGTATGACCTTGGTTATTATCTCTGCAGGAATTGATTTGTCTGTAGGTCCTGTTGCAGCTTTATCAGCTGTTGTCTGTGCATCTTTGATGGTGGCAGGTGTTCCTGTTGTATTGGCGCTGGCAGGAGCTCTGATTATTGGTGGCTTATATGGTGTATTTAATGGTTTACTGATTGCTTATGCCGGACTTCAGCCATTTATTGTTACCTTAGGCGGTTTATCCCTATGCCGTGCTCTGGCTTTAATCTACACCGGCGGTAACCCAATTTTTGGTATTCCAGCTTCTTTCAGAGCATTTATCAATGGCTCATTCCTTGGAATTCCAACTCCAATTGTGATTGCTGCTCTGATTGCTATCCTGTTATGGGTTATTCTGAATAAAACTCCTTTAGGTGAGTATATTTTTGCAATTGGTGGAAATGAGGAAGCAGCACGTGTATGTGGTGTTCCTGTAAGAAAGACCAAGATTGCTGTATATGTTATTTCCGGTGTTTTAGCTTCAATTGCAGCTTTGATTCTTGTTGGTCGATTAGGTGCTGCTGATCCTACTCTGGGAAATCTTTGGGAGATGAATGCAATTGCAGCGGCCGCAATCGGAGGCGCTTCTCTTATGGGAGGAAAGGGAAGCATTTTTGGAACAATTCTTGGTGCAATTATTCTTGGTACTCTTATCAATGGCTTCACATTACTGAATATTCAGTCTTTCTACCAGCTACTGGCAACAGGTATAATTATCATTGTCGCAATGTTGGTTGATAGAGCTACTAGAGGAAAATAATTAAAAGGAGTTACGATTATGGCAATGATGGATCCAAGAACTATAGGTGCTCATATCAGAATGAAGAGACCTCTTCTGTCGAGTCTGGAACTTAAAGTGCTAGATAAAATCATTGCCAGAGATGAATTTTCCGAAGAAACTTCCATAAAAGAAATAGCTATAGAAAATCAGGTTTCGGAGGCAATGATTGTAAAAATAGCAAAGAAACTTGATTTTTCAGGGTACCGTGAGTTCCGCTCTAATCTTGTTCTATACAGACAGCTTGAAGTTTCAAGAATGTTTCAGGATTTAAGTGCCGATGATGATATGGAGAATCTTGTAACTAAGGTTTTCAGAAACTCCATTCAGGCACTTGAAGAAACCATGGCAATTCTTGATATTCAGGCAATGAAAAAATGTGCGGATTTATTGGCAACCAGCAAAAAAATTCTTCTTTTTGGTCTTGGTGGCTCGGCTCAGATTGCGTTCGATTTTTCTCACAAACTTTTACGTATTGGTATTGGTTCTCATGTACTTAATGATTCGCATATGATGCTAATGTCTGCAGCTCTTTGCGATGTAGATTGTGTCGTGATTGGAATTAGCCATTCAGGGCATACTTCAGATGTTGTTGAAGCACTGAAACTGGCAAGATCAAATGGCGCAAGAACCATTGCCATAACAAATTATGCCGGTTCACCTATCTGCAGTTATGCTGATATTGTGCTTAATTCAACGTCAAGAGGCGGTACTTTACTTGGAGAAAATGCAGCATCACGAATTGCTCAGTTAAACATTCTTGATGTTTTGTATGTAGCTATAGCTCAGAAGGATCACAAAAAATCAGAGGAAAATTTATCTAGGACAATCGCAGCTATTGGAAATAAACGCGTATAACTGGTTTGTATTATGAAAAAAATAGTTGTTGCAGGAAGTCTAAATTACGACATTTTTGTTGAGGCTCCTAGAAGACCTTTAAAAGGTGAAACTTTAACTGGTTACAAATGGTATCCAAAATTTGGAGGTAAAGGCGGTAATCAGGCTTTATCTGCAGCCAAATGTGGTTGTAACGTTATTATGGTAGGTGCCTTAGGTAACGATAGCTTTGGTAAAACCATGTTTAATGTTTTAGCTTCGCATAAGGTTGATACTTCTTATCTTCAGAACTGTGAAAAAACAGGCTCAGGTATTTCTGTTGCTATCATGGATGATGAGGGCGACTACGGAGCTGTTATTGTTGGTGGTGCAAACGTTCAGATTGATAATAGTGTTTTTTTGAATGAAACTCTATGGAAGGACGTAGGTATGCTAATCCTGCAGAATGAAGTTGCTGAAGAAACAAATCTTATTGCTGCAAGGGAAGCCAAAAAACGTGGAATAAAAGTCTGCATAAATGCTGCTCCAGTTAAGGTTATGAATCCTGATCTCCTCAAAATGATAGATATCCTTGTGGTAAATGAAGTAGAAGCGACATCTATATGTAAGCTCAAGGTTGATAGCTTACAGTCTGCATTGGATGCCTGCTTACAGCTTGTAAAAGATTTCCCTTATGTTGTGGTTACAGCTGGCGGTAATGGAGTTGCATATGCTGCATCAGATGGCTCAAAAGGAACGGTAGAAGCTCTTAAGATTAAACTGATTAGTACGCACGGGGCAGGTGATTGCTTTGTTGGAGCTCTATGTTCAAGACTTGTAAACAACGAATCTATTTCTGAGTCAGTGATTTTTGCAAATAAAATTGCAGCAGAGCATGTATCAACAACCCACGAAGATCTTGTCTTAAACTAGTCTATATCATTAGTAAACTCTATTTGGCTCTATTTTCGGAGCCTTTTTTTGTTTGCCTTAATCTCTCTGGAAAAATTTTCCATGCAATAAATAGTCTGTGGTAACTATTTATTGCTGGAAGTATATTTATAAAATTTTCTTGAATTTATTCTTCAATACTCTATTCAGTCTGATAGGGCAGAATCTTGGTCCGCACATTGAACAGAATGATGCTTCATGAGAGCAGTTGTCAGGCATCTGCGATTTCCAGACATTGTATGCATGCTCTGGATTTAAGCTCAGCGCAAACTGGTCGAACCATCTGAAATCTGCTCGAGCTCTTGCCATGGCATCATCACGAATCTTTGCACCTGGAAGTCCTTTAGCAAGGTCAGCAGCATGAGCTGCAAGCTTGTAGGTGATAAGACCAGTCTTTACATCCTCGGCATTAGGAAGAGCCAGATGCTCTGATGGGGTAACATAGCAGAGCATTGCTGTTCCAAAGCCTGCGATCTGAGAGCCACCGATTGCAGAGGTAATATGATCATAGCCAGGAGCAATATCTGTAACCAGAGGTCCTAAGGTGTAGAAAGGAGCATAATTACAGTATTTCTCCTGCAGTCTTTGGTTTTCTTCAATCTTATCCATGGCCACGTGACCAGGGCCTTCGATAAAGCACTGAACACCTGCCTTATAGCATCTTGCAGCAAGCTCTCCGATGGTCTTTAGTTCTCCGTACTGAGCCTTATCGCAGGCATCGTTGATACAGCCAGGACGCAGACCGTCACCAAGTGATAGGGCAACATCATAGTCATGACAGATTTCCAACAGCTCATCAAAATGCTCATAAGCCATATTTTCTGCACCCTGACTCATCATGCATTCTGCCATGATTGAGCCACCGCGGGAGACGATACCAAGAATTCTCTGTGCCGCATAAGGAAGATACTCATGCAGAAGACCTGCGTGAATAGTGAAGTAATCAACGCCCTGTCTGGCCTGTGCTATGACGGTATCACGGAAAAGATCCCAGGTAAGTTTTTTGATATTGCCTTGTGCTCTGTCTAAGGCTTCATATGCAGGTACGGTTCCCAATGGTACAGGTGATGCTCTTAAAATTGCATTTCTGAGCTCTGGTATTCCATCGATACCTACGCTCAGATCCATTACGGTATCAGCACCGAACTGTAGAGAGAATCTTAGCTTTTCAAGCTCCTTAGAATAGTCAGAACCAATGGCAGAAGCTCCGATGTTGGCATTTACCTTTACGCTGTATTTTGCACCGATAATCATGCTTTCTGCTTCAGGATGATTGATGTTTGCTGGTATTACAGCTCGGCCCTGAGCGATGGTGTTGCAGACATCCTCTGGTGTAAATGCCATTTTTCTTTCATCTGCTGTACAGAAAGACTCTCTTATTGCTACATATTCCATCTGGGGAGTAATCACTCCTTCCTTGGCATAATCAAGCTGAGTCTTTTTTACCTTTCTGGCATCTCCATCCTGATAGGATTCAGTCCAGCCGGAGGTTATCCTAGGCTGATTAGGAAAGTTTTCAGGACAGCCTTCAACAGTCTGCAGCAGTATTTTCTCGCCGTTGGATAGGGTAAGTTCTTTGAAAGGAACCTTCAGAGAGCCTTTAGTGATTCTTTTGGAATTAACAGAGAAGGTATTTTGGATATTGTTAGACATCGGCATTTCCATTATGTTTTTATACATGCATGCCGAAGTCTTGTTTCCTACGCAGGTATTATCCTGATCAGGTATACGGATTCTGCAGATGCAGTCTCAGCCCGAGGGCACTCCGACAAGCAATACAATGTTGTATGGTTGTTATACGGGAGTATCATAAACGACACTCTTCGTATTTGAATTCTTTGCCTTTAACTTGTTAAAGGTTTTATCTGTGTGAATATTATCTTTAATCGCTCTTATAACGTCAATAAGAACAAAATAGTGCACCTTAAATGGTAGTTAATTTTTCTTTTAACAAAGAATGTCGTTGGGTATATGATTTTTCTGTTCTAATACAAGCTAAGGTAGATTCTATAAAAGCTAAGGAGCAGAAAAATGGCAAATATTCTAACGATTCAGATGCAGTCAAAACCAGGTCAGATTGAAGAGAATCTCAAGAAGGTAAAGTCCTTTCTGGCTTCCCACAAGAATCTGTCTCTGGATCTGGTGGTTGTGCCGGAGTTCTTTGCTACAAGTATCGATTATTTAAATCCTGAGATTGATGAAAACGGTGGCTATGTCATTGATGAGATAAGAGAACTTGCCAGAGAATACAATACCAATTTTATTGCTGGCTCTGTTGTAAGACAGAAAACTGATGGCAGATACTACAACTCCTCCTTTGCAATCGACCGACGTGGCAATATTCTGAAAGTCTACGACAAGATTCATCTTTTCAATTATTTTGGAGGGGCTGAAGGTAGCAGCATTACAGCAGGAAATGAAATCTGTACTGTTGATTTTGACTTTGCAAAAACCGGTATGGGGATCTGCTTTGATATTAGATATCCAATGCTCTTTAATGAGTTTCTTAAACAGCAGGTTCAGCTGATTGTTCTTCCTACAGCCTGGATTTTTCCTTCAATAATGATATCTGATCCTGAACAGAGAAAGTCTCTTGAAGATATCTGGCAGTCTATGGCTAAGACCAGAGCGTATGATAATGAGGCATTCTTTGTGGTCTGCAATCAGACCGGAGATGTTGGTCATGACATGGAAGGACTTGGTAACTCCATGGTGATTTCTCCATATGGAAAAATCATTTCATTATCAGACACCAAAGAGCAGGCAATGCTGACAAGTATAGATATCAGCGAAGCCAGAAAATGTAAGCAGGAGTTCCCTAAGGCTAACCTTCTGTAGTTGATTTCTATCTGATTTAGCGGCTCGTTATTTTTGGGAACCGCTGTGATATTCAATTTCAAACGAACTAATACTGTACTCTAGTATGCATCAATATTCCATGCAAGATAAAGAGGAATGCTGAATGTAGGCGTACTTTCACACAGATTCTCTCCTATGTTTTTCTGTGACAGTTTTATTCCTTTTGCAGGTGTATATTTTTTACAGTACTGTTTATAGCTTTTTGCTTGAGTGTTGTCTGCAGCCTTAACTTCGACAGGGATGATATTACCGTTTTGCTCATAAAGAAAATCTACTTCTGCGGTGTTGCCTGAACGCCAGAAATATGGTTCCTTTCCTTTGGAAATAAGTTCGGTTAAAACGTAATTCTCGGTAAATGCCCCCTTGTATCTCCTGTATTGCTCTGTTTCGTTGATTATTGTTTCAGGAGAAACTTTAGATTTGGCACGTAATAAACCAATGTCTGAAAAATAGACTTTAAAATATGTCTTATCTGTAAATCCGGATAATGGTAGTTCAGGAGTTTCAACAAGTTCTGTTTTTTTTATGAGTCCTGCATCATTTAGCCACTGCAGTGCATCTTCAAGATCTGCTGCTCTTTTTCCTTCCTTGACATGTGAGAATACAAATTTGTTATTTTCTTTTGCTAACTGAACTGGCACTGATTCCCATACCAAGCGTATCTTCGGAAACTCGGAAATAGGAGCATGTTTCGAGAAATCATCTGCGTAATCACTAAGTATTTCGTTCTGGATTTCTTCAACTTCTTCATAATCATGGCTTTTAATCCATGCTTTTACTACATCTGGCATACCCCCAACTATGTAATATTCTTTTAGGAGTTTTGTGAGAGGTTCTGAATACAGTTTAGGTATTTCTCGATCTGTTGGCCAATTTTTCAGAGTTTCAATAAGATCATTTCGATCATTTGCAATCACGAATTCCTTAAAATTCATTGGATATAACTGTAATCTGTTTACTTTGCCAACAGGGAAGGAAATATTCTGCTGTCTTAATGCAACCCCCAAAAGCGAGCCTGCGCATACAACATGAAGTTCGCGTAGATCTTCACAGAAATATTTTAAAGCGGTTATTGCTTTTGGGCATTCCTGTATCTCGTCGAAAAACAGAAGTGTTTTTCCTGGAATAATGTCTGTTTTATACTGTCTTCCTATCTCAGTAATAATTCTCTTAACATCAAGATCAAAATCAAAAATTTCAGCAATTCTTTCTGATTTCTCAAAATTAATGTACACATAATTCTTAAAATTATCCTGAGCAAATTTTTCTATTATATAAGTTTTACCACACTGTCTTACTCCTGACAGAAGCAAAGGTTTTCTTCTATCTTTGTTTTTCCAGTTGATAAGGTCTGTCAAAATTTCTCTGTACATAAAACTTTCCTGTTTTTGAGGTATTTCTACTGTTAAGTTTAGTAAAAGTCCTATGACTTTTGCAAGAAAAATACAAAAAGTCCTATGACTTTTGCAGTAAAAACACAAAAAATCCTATGACTTTTGCAGAAATAATACTAACTTTTAAAAGAATTTGTTTTGCTAGATGATTTAAAAGTACTGGATGGTTGTAACAGGAGAACTATGTAGAGCTAATTATTCGGAGTCTATCAATCTGATTTTTATATAATTTCTACATATTGAGATATAAAAAATAAATAAAAAACATTAATAACTGTATAATAAATCAAAAGATTAATGCTTAATTCATAGATAATTGAGAAAGAACTATGTTTGCTGTTATAGTTAATACTATCGCCATTATCATTGGCGCCTGTATCGGACTTCTTATCAAAAAAGGAATTCCAAAGGAGATATCAAACAATATCCTTAAGGCATTAGGTGTTTGTACAGTTATTATTGGCGTTCAGGGAGCTATTCAGACCTCAAATATTCTAATTCTCATTTTATCTATTGCTCTGGGAGTCTTTGTCGGAGAAATCTTTAATTTCGAGGGAAAGGTAAACCGTTTTTCTCAGAATCTTCTTGGCAGACTTTCAAAAGATGGTGATAGCGTTTCAAAAATCACAGAGGCCTTTATTACCTCATGTCTGATAATGAATGTCGGAGCAATGGTTATTGTAGGATCTCTGGATGCAGGTCTACGTGAGAATTACAGTATGCTTTATACAAAATCTCTTTTGGATCTGATATCAGGAATTATGCTGGCAGCCACTATGGGCGCAGGTGTTTTAGGCTCAGCTGTTTTTACACTGATTTTTCAGGGCTCAATTGTGCTGTTTTCTCAGTATCTTGCTCCATATATGTCAGATTTTCTGATTGGAGAGATATCCGCAACCGGCTGTGCAATCATCCTTGCTTTAGGCTTCAATATGATAGGAATTACTCAGTTTAAGGTGATTAACTATATTCCATCTCTTCTAATGGTGCCTTTTGCTATCTTTGTTATCAGCCTTCTTCCTCTGTAAAATCCAGGTGCATTAAGTTCAGACGATGATTTTTGGCAAAAAAAAATGTAGAATATCATCCGAAAAAAATAAGAATAATCGAGGAGTTAGGTAAAATCTCCTCATATAAAAATAAGAATGATAAAAAATGCACAAGAATAGATATTTCGATTTCATGCTTGCTGACTTAATAAGTGTGGGGTGTAATTTTTTAAGCAGATTTCTTTTTCAGGAAGCATTTAGCTTCGAGCTTGCAATTATACTTTCATACTTTTTTGGTGCCATTACAGCTTTCAGTCTGTTAACACCTGTTTTTGCAAAACACAAATCATCAATTTTTAAATACGTTACCCTGAATATTGCAGGTGTGATTCAGACTTTTATTGTTTCAATCTGGATTTATGCAGTATTAGAGAGTGATGTTCCATCTGATGTTGCATGTACTACTGCTCATTCTGTAGCTTTGGGCTGTCTTCTTCTGACAAATTATTTTGCGCATAACAAAATGCGCGCAGCCAAGAGAAAGGCTTAATATGACAAGGTATGCTCAGTGCATACCTTTTTCAATTCCTCCGATTAAACTCAAATCTTAATACCTTCTAACGCACTCAATAATTTAACAGTAGCCTTTCGCTTCCTGAATTCTTTTTTTTAGCTCGAGTCAAATCCTGTAAAAAGCTTTTGATGTAAATCAAAAAGTTAACATAACAAACATGAATACACGTAAATTAAACCTATAAATTAAAAAGATAGTTCTTATTTTTAGGGTGGAATATGTTTGGTTGGTTTAATCGTTTAGCAGTACGCGCAAAGCTGATTTTAGCTTTCATGATTGTTATTTTATTAACACTGATTATTTCAGTGGTCTCACTGATTAATCTTAACAATATCAAGGCTTCAATTGAGTATGCTGATATTTCGTTGTCCAATGAGTACAATCCGAATACGGAGCTAAGCTCAAATATCACATACGTCAATGATGAGATGTTTACTTTCGTAAATAACATCAAGGAATATACGCCTGATAACAAGTCTGCAGTGGATGAGAAACTGGCAAGTATTCTGAATGTTTCTGAAGCCCTGAATAAGCAGATCAATACTGATGCTTCAAAGAAGGTAAAAGCCTATCTGTCAGAGGCTATTGAGATCTACCACAATGAACTGATTCCAACCCTGGACAGAAACTTCCAGCCTATGGCTCGAGGCATTTATTCTGCCAACATCTATCCTAAGTTCATCGCTGCCCAGAGAAATCTTGTGAATATCAACAATAATATTCTTGGCAATATTATGGGCCACCTAAATGAGATGAACTCCAATACTCCTCTGATTGTGGTAGGTGTTGTTTCAATTGCTGTAATCGTTGTATCCCTGTTTATCAGCTTTGCTCTGTCAGCTGTATTTACCGGCGCTATCAAGAGAGCCTGTGATGCAACTGCAACAATCGAGAAGGGTGATCTTTCAAGGGAGATTAAGACTCATCTTAAGGATGATTTTGGTGTACTTCTAAGATCACTTGAATCCATGCGTTCTGAGTGGCAGGGAATTGTGTCAGCAATCAAGCAGTCAGAAAATGATCTGAACTCCAACTTTGATACGATTCGTTCATCAACTTCAGAAATCAAGGATTCTGCCAAGACCACAGAGAGCAGATCATTAACTGTTGCAGCTGCGGCCGATCAGATGGTATCAACCACATCTGATATTGCAAAGAACTGTCAGGAAGCAGCTGTAAATGCTGATGATTCAAACAAGACCACTCAGGAAGGTGTATCCAAAGTTCGCGTTACCATTAACGCTATTCACGAGCAGGTAGAGCAGACCAAGAAGGATGCAGCTCAGATTCAGGCTCTTGTTGATAAGGCCCAGAAGATTGGAACTATTGTTCAGACAATTGATGAAATTGCATCTCAGACCAACCTTTTAGCTCTGAATGCTGCAATTGAAGCTGCCCGTGCGGGTGAAGCCGGTAAGGGATTTGCTGTGGTAGCAGATGAAGTTCGTGCTCTGGCATCAAGAACTTCTTCATCAACCCAGGAAATTACCAATATGGTTACTCTGGTTCAGAATGAGGCTAATCTGGCAAATGATTCAATGTCAAAGTCTGTAACCTCAATGTTTAATCTTGCTGAAGATGCTTCCACAATTGAAGTGCTATTAAACGAAATTATCAGCAAGGTTTCTGTTGTTAACTCTCAGATTAACCAGATTGCAACCGCAGCTGAAGAGCAGACAACTGCTACCTCTGAGATTTCCTCAAAT
>JAZRAY010000304.1:0-14162 GCA_045634805.1 Succinivibrio sp.
AACCTGTATAAAACAATCAGAGTTTTTTATTTCTCGATTAGAACGAGCAGATTGAGACTTTGATTGCAAATTTTACGGCGGTAATTTTAGCATATTAAGCTAAAAGTTGCTCAAAAAACTGTATCTAAAAATATAATCACGCAAAGCCTGCTCAAAAAGAAATCAGCTCCGAGTGGTGATTACACTCAGAGCCGATATTATTTCTTATTAAAAGAACGGATGTTAATTACTTTGGATTCTTTTCTTCAGCCTTAAAGAGCGGCCCCTGCTTATTTCCGCCGTAACTCATATCTACACCGACAATCTGAGGGTTATCAGGATCTCTAAGATCAAGCTCAAGTTTTGTTGAAAAATAGAAAACTCCAAAACTATCTACAGAAGAATACTGAATAGTTTTTAGAACAAATGGCTGGTCTCTTATAATAGTTGCTCCAATAATATTTCCCTTATCATCTCTTTTTACCGTGAGGGTACTACCGGCTTCAGAATCATTTTCCTTAGCCGTTAAGCAATAAATTGGTTTGTCTGGATTAACAGGCTCATCATCTTCCTCTTGTAATGAAGACGATCCATAATAGAAATTGCCTACAATCGTACTAGGGACGTTAGTATTTAAAAATTTAACGAATCCATTAGGGCCTCTTTCAGAATTCATCAGCATATTTCCTGTACAGTTTCCAGTAGTCTGAGAGAGCAGTTCACTTACAAAAAGACGTGTAGTTTTGTTGGGGAATAATAACTTTAACTCATTTAATATTCCTTCTGCTTTTCTACTGCCATCCTGTAACATTGATATTTTTCCGTTCACATTAAAGTTTCCACGTTGAATATCCTTTGCAAACTGACTTGTTACATCATATTCTGCGTTCTTGGAAACTTCCTGCATACATTGCTGCTGAAGAATATTTTTATATACATTGTTAAGATTCATTATGTCCGGATTTTTAGGGTCAATATCCTTAAATACTTTGGTCATGGTATGCATTAGATTGTTCAGTATATTACAGTAAGCATCACGGCCAAGTTTTCCCAGACACTTATCAATATCGGCAATAGCTACTTTAACAAACTCTCGTAAATTAGGATCAACTTTATTTAACATAGCCATAGCCTTAAGCTTAGTGGCAGCAAGTGTCAGTTCACTGTTTTCAAAGGATTTAAATACACTGTTTCTGATTCCGTCGAAGGATTCATAGCTAAGATCGCTTTTTGCCAGCATCTGATGCATAGCATTAGAAAGTTTTTCCTGTCGCTCGGTTACAGCCTTACCGCCACCAAAGTTGTTCTTAAAGAAATCACCTATTTTTCTCAGAATGCCTTTGAAGGTGGACTGCTTGACGATCTCTCCATTATCATTGATGGTTAAGTAGCTGTTGTTTTTAATTTCATTTAAAAGAGTTGTGGCGTTGTTGATAATTTCCATGCTAAATACCTCCAACAAAGAATTCCGTAGGCTGCATCTATAATCTCTGCTCTTTACAGAGAAAGCCACTGAGCGTTTTTAAGACTATCTTCCTTAAGATTATCTTCCTTATTATCAGCAGAAGCGCCTGCAAGTTTTTCAGGATCCAGTTTTTCCATCCAGACAATACCTTCGTTAAGGATTCTGAATACCATTTCTGAAAACTTATCCTGATCAAGTGAATTCAGATCGCAGACATTCTGAAGGGTAATAAGATTAGCCTCCTCGTTATATCCTAGAGTCATCCCCTTGGTATCTCTATACAGATCATTTGAGGACATAAGACGTAAAAGTGTATTGAGTTTTAACTCCGGATTTTCTGGAAGGACACCGACCGGAAGCTGAAATACAAGAACTTCACTGCCAGGCTGATGCATGATTCTAAGATCAATAGGGCCAAGACTTATGGTACAGCCATAACCACTATCCAGCATTTCAAGATTACACTCAGTGTGTTTTGCAAAATTCTCGGCAAGTTCCTTTAGGTCAGACATCGATCTCTCCCTGGAAAAAAGTATTCAGATGCAGGTTATCCTATGATTGTTTTTTTAGTGCTTAGTTTAAGTTTAGAGTACAGGAGAGTTTTCGTGTTATTTTTACCTACATATCCTGATTTACTTCACAATTATTATTTCTTTATTTTTAAAATCAGACTGTTAAAAGAAAAGATGTTTGCTAAGGATAGAATTAGCCCAGAATGGGCTCAGATGAACAATGTAAAAATTACTTATGGGTTACTTTTTTGCCGATAAAGCCTTCAGGATATCTTTTATCCTGTTCAGCTGCATCTCTCTGTCGCAGATATTCAACCTTTTTGGTGTATGTCACCTCTGCTCCTCTGTCAGATGGATGGTAGTATACGGTTCCGGTTAATTCCTCAGGGAAGAAGCTCTCGCCGGCAGCATAAGCCCCCTCAAAATCATGAGCATAACGGTAGCCTTTTTTATACCCCATATCCTCCATAAGTTTGGTAGGAGCATTTCTAAGGTAGATTGGCACTTCAAGATCGCCATGGTTCTTTGCATCCTCACGAGCCTTGCCAAAAGCCACATAAAGATGATTACTCTTTGGAGCCAGTGCACAGTAGACTGTTGCCTCGGCAATTGCACGCTCACCTTCGGCTGGACCGACTCTCTCAAAGATATCCCAGGCATTTAGACATACTGTCATTGCTCTAGGATCGGCAAGTCCGATATCCTCGGTTGCAATTGCAAGCAGACGTCTTGCAACGTATAGAGGATCGCCTCCTGCCTCAAGTATTCTTGAATACCAGTAAAGAGCTGCATCTGCTGCACTGCCGCGAACAGATTTATGGAAAGCGGAGATGAGTTCATAATACGCATCACCGTTCTTGTCATAATTTATAAGCTTACGACCGGCAACAGCACCAACCATGGCTAAGGTTAGAATCTTGCCCCCCTCTTTATAAGGTGCAGCAAGATCAGATGCCATCTCCAGAATATTCAGAAGATATCGGGCATCACCGCCTGCAAGATCAACAATAGCTTTCTCAACTCCATCTGCAAGATGAATCTCTTCCTTTTTAAGGCCGCGCTCAGAAGTCAGAGCATAATGAATAAGAGCCTTTGACTCATCCTCGTTAAGTTTCTGCAGCACATATACACGGGCACGGGATAACAGAGCTGAATTCAGAGAAAATGAAGGATTCTCGGTAGTGGCTCCGATAAAGGTAATAGTTCCGTTCTCAATGTGAGGAAGAAAAGCATCCTGCTGTGTCTTGTTAAAGCGATGAACCTCGTCGACAAACAGCAGAGTCTTGACTCCGCGCTGCTTTCTTAAAAGAGCCCTGTCAACGGCTTCTCTGATATCCTTGATACCTGAGGTTACAGCAGGGATCTGTTCAAAATACGCATTGCAGGATTTAGCAAAAAGCAGAGCCAGTGTGGTCTTGCCAACACCTGGAGGTCCCCATAGAACCATGGAGTAGCACTGTCCCTTATCAAGGATTGTTCGTAAGGGACGACCTTTGGCTATAAGGTGACTCTGACCAATATACTCATCAACAGACTGAGGTCTTAATCTTGAGGCTAAAGGAGCAAAATCATCGACCTGCTCGGGATTGCCAAGAGATTCTTTATCTTTCTGCTCCTGATCTATTGCAGCAAAAAGATCAGTTTGATTTGCGCTCATCGTCTATCTGTGCATCCTCTGGAATAGTGTATGAAAATGCATCATTCTCAACGGTATATTTAATGCCGGTCAGATTGTAGGTATTGATATTTCCATCCATCAGACGAATAGAAATTGAGCTGATATCATCACCGTTGAACTTTAAGGAAAGCTCCTTTATATCAGCCTTTTTCTTTGGAACAAGTCTGTACTTTCCAGACTCCTTGGTAACAGTGTACTGATTCCAGATATCTGAACGATTGGAGGTTAAAAGCAGGAATGGAGATGTGTACAGATCCTTTTTATCAAAGATAGTTACCTGATTGATAAATGGGTCGTAGAAATAAACATCCTTTCCTTTGGTGAATAGAACCTGCTCATCTGGAGATACAGTGTGCATCATCAGAGAATCAGGCTTTTTTATTGCCAGGGTGCCTTCAGCTGAAGAGACAACCTCACCATTTGATTTTGTCACTTCCTGATTAAAGGAAGCAGACATTGAGCTGTGCTTTGCAAACATCTGCTGCAGTTCTGATACAGCATCAGCGTAAACAGAAAAACATAAAAATACAGCAGAAGCTGATATCAGTTTTAATAAACTAGTCTTTTTCATCTTAACCTATTAAAGAATATTGCCTTTAGCGTCAATAATGCCTTCATTCTGAAGCTGACGGTGAATTCTCTTTGCTCTATTGTAACCGACAGCATGGGTAGTCTGAATCTCAGAAATTGAAAGTTTGGTTGTATTACCTAAATCATTTCTGATCCAGTCAACGATGGCATCGAATTTTGCATCAAGTGAACCTGATGAGCCAGCATCATTAGCATTAACGGTCTCTTCAGCCTCTTCCTCGTCAACAAACTCGGTTACACCTTCAACATACTCAGGCTCACCGGCTCTGTCAATCCAGGCCTGAACAACAGCATGAACATCATCATTGCTTGCGTATGGGCCGTGTGCACGGAATGACTGAGTATTATTAAGCTTCTGATACTTAACAATCATATCACCGTTACCAAGCAGGTTCTCTGCACCGTTCTCATCAAGAATAATTCTTGATTCCTGAGAATTCTGAACGGTATATGCAATTCTTGATGGCATATTTGCACGAATTGGACCGGTAACAATTTCGGCACGTGGAGTCTGGGTTGCCAGAATCAGATGAATACCAGCTGCACGAGCCTTTGCTGCAAGACGGCCAATCATAGCCTCAGGACTGTTACCGCCTTTCTTACCGACACTTGCAACTGCCATTAAATCAGCAAACTCGTCGATAACCAGAACAATATATGGTACTGGTTTTAATACTGGAGGTTCACCGCCCATATCAGCAGTCCAGATAGGGTCATATACTACGTTGCCCTTTGCATTCTCTGAACGGATTAGAGCATTTACCTGATGAATATTGGAAACATTCATCATGGAAATCAGTTTGTATCTTCTCTCCTGTTCCTTGATTAACCATGCAAGAGCAGCAGTGGTTGAGTCAGGATCGGTAATGATAGGAGTCAGCAGATGAGGTAATCCCTGATACTGAGTAAATTCTACAGTCTTAGGATCAACCATGATAAGTCTTAATTCAGCAGGTGATCTTGCAAGCAACAGAGAAACCAGCATTGAGTTCAGACCGGCAGACTTACCAGAACCTGTAGTACCGGCAATCAGAAGATGAGGAGCTGAGGTTAAATCAGCAACAACAGGATCGCCAATGGTATTTACACCAAGACACATTGGCAGGATAGCCTTTGAATTCAGGAATTCATTTGACTCAACAACATCACCAAGAGTAATCATCTGACGATGATCGTTTGGAACCTCAATTCCCATATAAGGAGTTCCAGGAACTGCGGCAATCATGTTGATCTTGTTGGTCATCAGACTTCTCTGAAGATCGGTGCTCAGACTGATGATTGAGTTTGACTTAACACCAGCCTCAAGAGCCATGTCAAAACGGGTAATAACTGGTCCGCTTACAAAATCAGCAACATTTGCCTTGGCACCGTAGTCAGACATGAATTTGTTGATTACGTTAATCTTGTTCTCAATCTCTTCATCATTATTGAATACTTCCTGATTTGAACGGGCAAGTAATGATAAAGCAGGACGCCAGTTGTCATATAGTCTCTTTGGTGTTGTCTCGGTTGCAACAGCATAGGTTACGGTTGGCATAGAGGTGATTGGATTTCTCTTAGGCTCAACCTTCATACCGTAAGGAACAGCGCCGTTAATTGAACTCATGTCATCAAAAGGAATCTTTGATGATGAAGTCTGAATAACAGTATTCTCTGAAACATCATCAATACCCTGCTCTGAGGAGTCGGTATCACTGCCGATAAGATCAGCTGCAATATTTGAAGCATTAACCTCAGATAAAGACTTTGACTCTGACTCGGCTGAAGATGAAACTCCAGCAAATGAGCTTGGCTCTGGAGCGTTATCTTCATTCTGATAATCGTTCATTCTGTTTACAGTGGTATTCTCGGTCTTGTTCTCTGATGAACCGTTGACACCTCTTGAGCCACGTGAATACTGCTCGAAAATCTCATCAGACTCTCTGATTGGAGATGACTGATTTACATTCAGTCTGCCGTCATCGTTATTTGTATTTGATGCAGGAATAAATGATGAACCAAGTGAATCAATCTTGATACCGTTTTTCTTTAACAGAGGAACATCATTCTTGGTTAAGTCGGCAAAGTCGATAACATTCTCTTCAAGTTCAGCTGCAGATGGGAACATTGATGAGGTTGTAGTTGTATTCTCGTAAGCCTTCTCCTCATCCTCAAGCTTCTTGATATCAGATACAGGCTTCTCTGAGAACTCCCCTGCAAGAGAATTCTTTGCTGAATTCTTCAGATTTACATTGGTATTAAGAGTTGAGGTTGTGGTACGGGTAATTACAGTACTTACCTCTGACTTTCTTGAAGGACTGCCGATTGTCTGGGTAGGAGGAAGATGATCAGCTCCTGCCTTATAGATAATGGTTGAGTTCTTTGACTGCTCATTCAGATCAGTCTTTGATGAATAGGTATCATCATAGCTTGAACGCACTGGCTCATTCTGAGATGGAGTAACACTTACTCTTGAGATAATGGTCTTTTGTACCTGATCTCTTGAAGAATCTTCCCTTGATGAGGAATTTCTCTGAGAGTAACCGTTGATAATTGTTGTTGACCCCTCTGATGAGGATGAATCATCTGTATAACGGTTATAGTCAGGAGCAGTTGCTGTATTAGATGAGAAAGCTGCACCTGTAATATAGGTTGCAGGTGAATCATCCACGTTAGAACCTGATGATACTGAAGATGAACTTTCTGAATATGAATCTGCTCTTGCAGCAGGACCAACCAGATAATTAGGTACTGAAGGTGGTTCACTGATAGGACCGAACTGAGGTTCAATTCTCTGCTGAGGTCTTTCCTGTCTGCTGTTTCTGAATGACAGTCTGTGCTCTGAAGTACGGGCTCTTGATTCCTTATGGAAGGAACTGCCCTCACGGCTCTCGCCAAATGATGACATTGAAGGAGAACTTCCAAAACCACTGTTGTTCAGACTGGACTGTCCGAACTTAGGAAGCTCATTTGGAACAAATCGTGGAGCAACGGTTGGCTCACGCTTCTGAGTATTGAAGGTAGGCTCAGTCTTTGAAAGCTCACCGAATGGACCGCTCAGGGTAACACGTGGTTTCTGAGGAGCCTTGTCTGCGTTTATACCGGATAGAGGCTTCTGAGTATTTACTGTATCAAATACAGATTTGGTACCTGAGGTTCTTAAATCCTCTTCCTCATTCTTTTCATCCTCAGAACGAGGCTTGTTGGTGATTCTGTCAATTACATATCCTGCAAGCTCACCGATCTTGTCACAGTACCACAGAGGTGATTTGGTGGTGAACAGGAACAGTCCGATTAAAGTCAGCAGAATAGGAATAAAGGTTGCGATCTGAGATGGCAGAAGCTTGTGAAGATAGATTGTAAAGAAATCGCCCAGAATACCGCCGGCACCAATCTGTGCGTCAGATGAAACTGAAGAAAACAGAGCGCAGCATCCGATAACCAGCAGATTAAATCCTAAAATAAGGGTTCCGATAATGAAAAAGTCCACATCCTTTATAGAGACCTTTTTCATAAAAATCTTGTAACCGATGTAAATGATAACCAGAGGGAATAAATAGGTTACATTTCCGAAATAATCAAAGATAACTCCCCAGAATGTATCCTGAGAGTTGGAAATGAAAGGAGATGAGCTCTGGTCTGGTAACAGCTCGCCATTCATTGCATTCACAGATGAATTTCTGAATGAAATCAGTGAGCAGATGCAGATAAAACTAATCAGACAGGCAATTGCGAATAAAACCTTACGTACCATACCTACTGGTTTTGAAAAACTCGTCCCGTTAAATGGGCGAAACTGCATTTTAGCCTCCGCAATTTATTATTTGTCTATCTAAAAAGTATTGTATTTCTTGTGTAATTCTTGAACTTCACAATGTTAGCACTTATCGTAACCGCGTTCAATTTGAGAAAAATTAGAATGAGAGAGCTTTCACTCACAATCCGCTTTTTTTTCGATTTTTCTAAAAGCATGGATTAAAAAATCCAGATGAGTATAATTACCTCTGAAAAAAAATAAGAACCAGAACTACGAATTTTATGATCAATATTGTTTTATATCAGCCAGAAATGCCTGGTAATGCAGGCAACATCATCAGACTGGCAGTTAACTGCGGAGCCAAACTTCACTTCATCGGACCTCTAGGCTTTTATCTGGACAACGAACGTCTTATGAGAGCCGGTCTTGATTATCACGAACTCTGTAATCTGACTGTTCACGTCAACTTCCAGACCTTCATGGAAACTCAGAAACCAAAGCGACTGATTGCCTCAACCTCAAAGGCACACTTATCGCACGTTGATTTTAAATTCCAGGACGGAGACTATGTAATCTTCGGCCGAGAAAAGGAAGGTCTTGCAGATGAGGTATATAATGTTGTACCTCAGGAACACAGAATTAAAATACCTATGGCTCCAAACAGCAGATGTCTGAATCTGTCAAACTCTGTAGCCGTTGTGGCTTATGAGGCATGGAGACAGCTGGGCTTTGAGAATGCACTTGTGTAAAAGTTACGACTTTTTCGCAATATTCTGATAATATATACCGCTCAGATAACAAACATTACAACAGAGGAAATTTAAGTTGCTTGATACACTTGTAGGATTTTTTGGAGAATATGGATATATTGCAGTTTTTGCATGTTTGATTCTCTGCGGTCTGGGTGTACCTGTACCAGAGGACATCACACTAGTTTCAGGTGGTGTTATCTCAGGTCTTGCGCTGGCAAATCCTCATATTATGTGTGCAGTCGGTCTTACCGGTGTTCTTGCAGGTGACAGTACCATGTTCCTTGCAGGAAGAATCTTCGGTTACCGAGTTCAGAGACTTAAATTCTTCCGTAAGGTTGTAAGTCCACAGAGATTCTCTCAGATTCAGAAGAAGTTCAAAAAGCACGGTCTGGGCTTACTGTTCGTAGCAAGATTCCTACCTGGTCTGCGTTCTCCTATCTACCTTGTTGCCGGTATGAGTCATCGTATCTCATACTTAACCTTCATTGTGATGGATGGTCTTGCAGCTTTAATTTCAGTTCCTGTATGGATTTACCTTGGATACTTCTTTGCTGATAATCTTGATATCCTGATGGAGTACGTACACGACGTACAGAAGGCAATCTTCCTGGCATTAGGTCTTCTGGCTGTAATTATCGCCATTATCTATTTCAAGAAGAAATTCCACTCAAAGATGCAGGAAGAAAAGGCAGAGGAAATAAAAGACAAGACCGTTTAAGGTCTTATCTTTTTTTAAGGCACAAATCTGCAGTTTGATTCTTTTTACTAAGCCAGCATTTTCAGAATAGCTCTTGTCTACTGCTGGTTATACAGAAACTTATCGATCTTACCCTCTCTTATAAGCTCAAGCATAATGTCAGCAATCTTAGGGTCAAACTGAGATCCCTTGCCCTTCTCTATCTCGTGCATAACACGCTCAAGCTGCAGCTTATCTCTGTAAACTCTGTTTGCAGACATGGCATCAAAGGCATCAGCAACGGAAATGATTCTGCCAATAATAGGAATCTCTTCTCCCTTAACTCCCAGAACATATCCCTTTCCATCATATCTTTCATGATGATATTTGATACCGTCGGCAAGATTATCAATAGACTTGAAATTCTTCAGAATCTCCGCACCGATAGTTACGTGAGATTTCATGATGCCATACTCTTCATCTGTCAGACGTTCAGGTTTATTCAGGATTCGATCTGGAATACCAATCTTTCCGATATCATGAAGCAGAGCAATTTTTCTTAAATTGCTGCATTCCTTGTCTGTAAAGCCAAGGTGTTTTGCAATCATTACAGAATACTCTGCAACTCGTACGGAATGACTCTTGGTTCTAGGATCTCTTGCATCCAGAGCCTGCGCAATAGTCAGAATAGTCTCATCGCCCATTTTGATCTGCTGTTCGGCCAGTTCCAGAAGATGCTGTTTCTCATCAATAATCTTCTGCATCACAAGCTTTACAAAGAAGAAGGTGAAATAAGCTATGATCAGGCAGGAAACCAACACAAAATAGGTAACGAAAATCTTACTGTCGTAGAAAGCATATGCCTTTGAGAAAGGAAATCTTAAAACATCTGATTTTCTTTCATGTTTAGCGTCGAAAAGAGCCATTGTGAAGACATAATCGCCAGGAGCAAGATTGGTGTAGTTGATCTGGGATAAGTCTTTCTGTTTTGTATAGGTAAAGCCTTCATCTAAACCTTCAAGACATACACCTACATAAGGGTTCTCAGGAGAAAAATTCAGAATACTAGGTGAGAAGGTAATTTTCCTGGATGCTCTTGAAATTACAGGGGCACTCTTGGAATCAAACTTCAGATCGCTGCCATCAACAGTTATCTTTTCAACCTGTAGCTTGAAGACATTGTCCTTATGATGGTAATTCTTTGTATCCATCAGGAATACACCTGCATTGGAAGCAAGGAACAGAAGATTTCCGTCTTTATAGTTTCTTGAGTTGGATGACAGAAGTTCTGTAATACCATAGCTGCTGTCTATGTGTTCTGCTATATAGTTTTTGTTATCGTCCAGAAGATCCTTGAGATTTACAACGTAAACACCGTTACTGCCGGTAACTGCAACCTTGTCATCTCCTATATCGATAATGTCGTAATTGTTAAAGTAAGGGAAATTCTTAAGTTCTCTTACCTCAAGAGAATCTGAGATATAGCACAGACCGTCACCTGTAACTGCAATAATTCCCTTTTTATCCTTTAAAGGATAAAGCTTCAGAATAGTGTTTGAGATAAGACCGTTCTGCTTATTGATAACATTCTGAAGTTTGTAATCTCTGATTATATATATTCCATTGGCATTTGTTCCTGCATAGACTTTTCCATCATCCCCCAATGCGGAACTTAAAACAGTAACATCCTTACCAAAGATGTTGCCTGTTCTGACAAGACCGGATTTCTTATCAAAGAATGAAACACCGGAGGCTCCGGACAGCATCACTCTTGAATCATCAATCTCAAGAACAGATCTTGCCTTGTTGCCGAATAATCCGTTTTCCACTGAGAAGTGTTCGATTTTATCCTTTACTCTGAATACACCTTTGCCATGTGTACAGATCCACAGATAATCAGAACTGTCGACATAGGCATCACGGATACGTACTCCATCTAAAAGCTGTGTAATTTCAAAGCTCAGCGGTGTTTTTAAATCAGAGGCGTATGCCTTAATACCTGTATCTGTTCCAAACAGGTAATTACCATGCCATTTTGTAATACAGTTTACGACCTGATCTTTTAGGGCTGGAACCATGACAACAGGAGATATGAAAAACTTCACAAGGCCAAGTCGGCTTGAGGCAAACCACAGATTACCCTGAAAATCTCTGATGCCCTGCTCTATAGAATCACTGAAGTTTTCTGTTTCAATCTTGCTTATGGAATCACCTTTGATGAAGAAAATTCCTGAATCAGAACTGATAAAGACAGTTTTATACTTTTCACCCAGTGAGCTGTACATCATGGATTTGACACCATGCATATTTTTATTGGAAAACTCGGCAATCTTTACAAAACGATCATTATCAAGGGTAAATCTGCTGACTCTATCGGATGTATCGGACAGATACAGAAAGCCGTCATCACTGTATAGAGCAGAAGTGTAGCTGGTATGCTCTGAAGGCTCTATTCTGAATGCTTCCTGTAAATTTCTAAAACAGTGAACGATGCCCTTAAGTTCAATGGCAAAAACATAACCAAAACCAGAGCTTACAGAGATGAAGTTACCATCCTTATATACAGAACCTATGGTGTACGCTCCGCTTTCAGACTTAAGAATACTGATACCGCCAGGAGTTGCTATATAGATATTGTTATTATCATCAGAGGCAATACCGCTGACATAATCTGATAAGAGTCCATCCTTTTCAGTCAGATGATTTGTTATTCTGCCGTTCTCCAGGCTAAAAATACCCTGCTCTGTTGTACCTACCCAGAGTCTGTCGCCTTCAGCATACATGGTTTTGACATTTCGTATGCCGTTAAAGCTTTCATCACTCTTAAAGGATTTGCCATCGTACTTTAACAATCCTGCGTATGAACCAATCCAGATATAGCCATCTTCAGTTGAACACAGTGAGGTAACATTACCTGAGATAAGACCGTTTTTCTGATTGAAAACAGTCTGCTGCACAGAAAAAGACAGCAGATCTGCCTGAGGAGCAGTAATTTTAGGAGAAGCAGTTATGTTCTCATCTGCATATGAGGGGCATGGATAATTAAGAACTGCGCCAAGTGCTAATGCAAAAATGACTATAAGAAGATTTCCTGCCTTCTCATTTTTCTCTGTCGGGATTTCTTCGGATTTTTTTAACCATCCGGTTCTGTTCACTAACAGATGAATTCCACCATAAAAGACAAAGACACTTATAAGCTTGTCCACAAATTCAAGGTAGAAGCATGCCAGAAGTAATCCCACATGGTGAATGCTGTTGTCACGGCAGAAAGAAATAATGGAACTGCCCCAGAGGTTATCTGTTAACTGACGGTTATCAACCATGTTGATACATAGAGAAATAATGAATGAGAAAAAGATAACAAAGGCAGAAAAGATCATTATGGAATTTACATCAAGACTGTTCTTATTCTTAAAATGATAGGTTCCATATATTAAAAACAGAGCTATTGCCGGAGATACGTAATTAAAGGAATCAATAAAGAATAAAGTAGCAATATTTACTGGAATACACAGAAGTCCGGCATAAATGCCATAAAAATAAACACAGAACATCGTTCCGATAGAATCAAGCCATAAAGGAAGATTCAGACTGTGGGAAAGGATTATTCCAAGACTGTTAATTAAGTAGAAAGCTAAAAGAAAAACGATATTTATAGAATTGTTCTTTGCTATATCTTTACACATACGCATCACCCGTCCAGACTATTTTTTTATATCATTTTTGGGTGATTATTTAAGGCTGACATTCAATTGTTTAAACAACTCTCACAAAATTTCTTTACGATGCTCTGAAATGGCGGTTTTATCGCATTTTTATGAACTGTTGCAGGGAATACTGAGCAAACATAAAAATTCTCACCAAAATAATGCAGATGCCACTGTAAAATGTGATCTACCCTCCAGAAACGGGTATTCTTGCCTTTTTTTTGCTACAATACGCCTCGGTGAAGACACTCAGCTGTCTTTTTATTTTTAACTTTTTTCAAATATCAACATGGATTATTTAACTCAAATAATTATCGACATCAACTCTATCCTATGGGGTCCTTGGTGTCTTATTCCAGTGCTGGTTGGCGCAGGTATCTTCTTTACCTTTCAGCTTCGCTTTGTGCAAATCCGTCAATTTGGACGCGCCTTTAAACACGTATTCGGCGGCCTGTCATTTAACGGTGAAAAAGCAGGTAACCATGGAATGACCTCCTTCCAGTCACTGGCAACAGCTATCGCTGCTCAGGTGGGTACAGGTAATCTTGCTGGTGTTGCCACTGCAATGGCTATGGGTGGTCCTGGTGCCGTATTCTGGATGTGGCTTGCAGCATTCTTCGGAATGGCAACCATTTTCTCAGAGGCAATTCTAGGTCAGCTATACAGAACCAAGGATACAGAAGGAAGAATTACCGGTGGTCCTGCTTACTACATCAAGCACGGTCTTGGTAACAAGCCAATGGCTGCCCTGTTCTCCATTCTGACCATCATTGCATTAGGCTTTATCGGTGTAATGGTACAGGCAAACTCAATTTCAACAGCCTTTGACTCTGCTTTTGGTATTCCAACCGAAATCACCGGTCTGTTTATCATTATGCTGGCAGGTTTCATCTTCATCGGTGGAATCAGCCGTATCGCAGGATTTACTGAAAAATTAGTTCCTCTGATGGCTTCAGTATATGTACTTGGTGCAATCTACATCATGCTGACTAACTATGCAGAAATTCTTCCAACATTCAAAGCAATTTTTGTTGGCGCATTTTCTCCTTCAGCAGCAACTGGTGGT
>JAZRAY010000305.1:0-8332 GCA_045634805.1 Succinivibrio sp.
ATCTTTTGCAAAAGAATAGAATATACATATCTCTATAGATGTTTTTGCAAAATACATGTGTTTTGCAAACATATTCATGCACTAAAATATTACATAACAATTCAATATTGTAAATCTTTTCTCTTGCATTTCAATATGTTAGTATTTTTTTACCTTATAACTTTGTAAAAACTTATTGAATTGCAATAACTCGGTGTTATGATGTCAAAAATACGATACATCATTTAATTTATTTTTTTTCAAAAATATTAAGTTTTGCAAAATAAGGAACGGTAATATGGGAATATCAGACAAAAACCGAGTCATTATTTTTGACACCACTCTAAGAGATGGAGAGCAGGCGCTTCAGCAATCACTAACAGCAAAACAGAAGCTTCAGATAGCCCTCTGTCTTGAACAGCTAGGTGTAGATGTTATTGAAGCTGGATTCCCTATTTCATCCCCAGGAGATCTTCAGTCTGTAAGAGAAATCGGAAGAACTATCAAGAATTCCACAATCTGTGGTCTGTCACGAGCATTGGATAAAGATATTGATGCCTGCCGCGATGCGCTGCATGAAACTGATCATTATAGAATTCACACCTTTATCGCTACTTCAGATGTCCACGTAAAAGACAAACTGAAAAAGGGATTTGATGACGTCGTTGAAATGGCTGTAAGAGCTGTTAAACGTGCAAGAAACTACACAGATGACGTTGAATTCTCATGTGAGGATGCAGGAAGAACTCCAATAGATCATCTTTGCAGAATGGTTGAAAATGCAATCAAGGCAGGAGCAACAACCATTAATATTCCTGATACTGTAGGCTACACCCTTCCATATGAGTTTGGTTCAATCGTAAAAACACTGTTCAACAGAGTACCAAACATTGATCAGGCTGTGATTTCAGTACACTGTCACAACGACTTAGGTATGGCTACAGCAAATTCTCTTTCTGCTGTAATGGAAGGTGCAAGACAGATTGAGTGTACAGTTAACGGTTTAGGTGAAAGAGCAGGTAATACCTCACTAGAAGAAGTTGTAATGGCAATGAAACTGCGCGAGCAGTATATGAACGGTGTATATACCAACATCGTTACAGAAAATATCGCCAGAGCATCTCAGGTTGTATCAGGTATTACTAATGAGCCTGTTCCAAGTCACAAGGCAATCGTTGGTTCAAATGCTTTTGCACACAGTTCAGGAATCCATCAGGACGGTGTTCTGAAAAACAAGAGCACTTATGAAATCCTAACCCCTCAGAGCGTAGGCTTTAAAGAAAACAACATGCATATGACTGCAAGATCCGGCAGACATATGATCAAGGCTGTACTTGAAAAACTTGGTTACAGAGAAAACTCATACAATCTTGATGACGTCTATTCAAGATTCTTAAAGCTGGCCGACAGAAAAGGTCAGGTATTTGACTACGATCTGGAGGCTCTACTGTTCCTATCTCACGAGCAGGAAGAAGAATCACAGTTTGAACTGGATAATCTGACTGTACTGTCTGGCGGAAAAAATATTATTCCTACAGCAACTGTAAGATTAAAAATCGGTAAGAGAACCAGAACAGATTCTGGTACCGGTAACGGACCTATTGATGCAGTGTTCAACTGCATTGCAAGACTGACAGGAATCAAACTTCAGCTTGATAATTTTGTAATCTCAGCAAAAGGCTCTGGAATGAATGCTCAGGGTCAGGTTGACGTCGACGTTATTTACGATGGTTGTCACTATCATGGAAAAGGACTATCAACCGACGTTATTGAATCCTCAGCATTAGCATTGATTTCAGCATGTAACAGTATTTACAGAGCTCAGCTGGTTAAAGAAGAGAAGAATGAAAAGGAGAGCGTATAAAAATGGCTAACAATTATAAGATTGCGGTTTTAGCTGGAGATGGAATTGGCCCTGAGGTCATGGCAGAAGCCCTAAAAGTTCTTGATGCAGTTCAGAAGAAGTTTGGATTCACACTTGAGTACAAAAAAGAATTAGTCGGTGGCTGCGCTATTGATGAATGCGGAACTCCTCTTCCTGAAAAGACTATGGCTGCATGTAAGTGGGCAGACGCAATCCTATTCGGTTCAGTAGGTGGACCTAAGTGGAATCACCTTCCAAATTCTCAGAGACCAGAGGCTGGAGCACTGCTTCCTTTAAGAAAGGAATTCTCTTTATTCTGTAATTTCAGACCAGCAAAGATTTATCAGGGCTTAGGTTCTCTTTCTCCATTAAGAGCTGATATCGCAATGCGTGGTTTTGACATGCTTTGCGTAAGAGAACTTACTGGCGGTATCTATTTTGGTCAGCCAAAAGGACGCGAAGGAACAGGTCCTCAGGAAAAAGCTTTTGATACAGAGATCTATCACCGTTTTGAGATTGAAAGAATTGCAAAAATTGCATTTGAAGCAGCTCGTTTAAGAAGAAAGAAAGTTACCTCTGTAGATAAGTCAAATGTGCTTCAGAGTTCAGTTCTATGGAGAGAGGTTGTAAACGAGATTGCAAAGGACTACCCAGATGTAGAACTTGAGCATATCTATGTTGATAACGCAACCATGCAGCTTGTTAAAGCTCCATCTCAGTTTGACGTAATGTTATGCTCAAATATGTTTGGCGACATTCTATCAGATGAATGCGCAATGATTACAGGTTCAATGGGAATGCTGCCTTCAGCATCTCTAGGTGAAGGCGGATTTGGTCTATATGAGCCAGCCGGCGGATCTGCACCTGATATCGCAGGAAAAAATATTGCTAACCCAGTAGCCCAGATTCTATCTGCAGCTCTAATGCTTCGTTACTCATTAAAGGAATACGATGCAGCACAATGCATTGAGGATGCAGTGGCAAAGGTACTTAAGAACGGCTATCTGACAACTGATCTTATGGAAAGTGGAGCTTCTCCTTTCCCTGCACAGTCAACTTCAGAGATGGGAAGCAGAATCGTCGAAGAGATAAACAAATAATATCTGACTACAGTTATTAGAACACATAGGTTTCATAAAATGGGAAAAACACTTTATCAGAAGGTTTACGACAGCCACATAGTCTTTGAACAGGAAGGCGAGTTACCAACCTTATATATAGACAGACAGCTTGTCCATGAAGTTACTTCTCCTCAGGCATTCTCAGGAATAGAAAACTCAGGAAGAAAGCTTCACAGACCGGATCTGCATCTTGCAACCATGGATCACGATATCTCTACAAAGGAGCAGACTATAGAGGCCTGTTCTCCAATGGCTCAGGAGCAGATCCGTGCTCTTATGAGAAACACAGAGAAATTCGGTGTTAAATTCTTTGGTTTTGGAGATGATAATCAGGGTGTGGTTCATATTATTGGACCTCAGACTGGATTTACCCTTCCAGGAACAACCTTGGTATGCGGTGATTCTCATACCGCAACTCACGGAGCATTTGGTGCTCTTGCATTTGGTATAGGAACATCAGAAGTTGAGCATGTTATGGCAACTCAGACCCTAAAGCAAGGTCGTCTGAAGACCATGAAAATCAACTGTACAGGTACACTGAAAAAAGGCGTATATGCAAAGGATCTGATTCTTGCCATTATTGCAAAACTTACTACTGCAGGTGGAACCGGTTATGCTGTTGAATTCTGCGGTGAAGCTGTAAGAGCTCTATCCATGGAAGGCAGAATGACCCTGTCAAATATGGCTATTGAATTCGGTGCTAAAGCAGGAATGATTGCTCCAGATGAAACAACCTTCGAATACCTTAAGGGCAGAATGTTCTCTCCTAAGGGAGATGAATTTGATAAGGCAGTTGAGTACTGGAAGACCTTAAAGTCAGATGATGATGCAGTCTTTGATAAGGAAGTTACTCTGGATGCATCTGCACTTGAGCCTTTTGTTACCTGGGGAACCAATCCAGGTCAGGGCGCTGCAATAACATCAACTGTACCATCACCTTCAGATTACTCTGATCCTGTTGTAGCAAAGTCATGCAGCAGTGCCCTTGAGTACATTGGACTAAAGAGTGGAGATAAGCTGATTGGTACACCTATTGATTACGTTTTCATCGGTTCATGTACAAATGGAAGACTTGAAGATTTCAGAGAAGCAGCAAAGATTCTGAAAGGACACAAGATTGCTCCAAACATTCAGCTTGCTATTGCAGTTCCTGGCTCTGGATGGGTAAAGAGACAGGCTGAAGCTGAAGGTCTTGATAAAATCTTTATTGAAGCTGGTTTCGAATGGAGACAGCCAGGCTGCTCAATGTGTCTTGCAATGAATGATGACAAGGCACCTTCTGGAATTCGTGTTGCTTCAACTTCAAACAGAAACTTCGTAGGCAGACAGGGAAAAGGTTCAAGAACACACCTTATGAGTCCGGCAACAGCTGCAGCTTGTGCTATCAAAGGTGCATTAGCTGACGTAAGAGAGTTCATCTAGGAGACAGGAAGAATGCAGAAATTTACGGTTCACACAGGTGTTGCAGTTCCATTAGACTCAGCAAACATCGATACAGATCAGATTATTCCTAAGCAGTTTCTTCTTGCTGTGGACAGAAATGGCTTCGGAGCCCATCTGTTCCATGACTGGAGATATCTGGATGATGCGGAAAAACAGCCAAATCCAGACTTTAACCTGAATAAGCCAGAATTTAAAGGAGCAAGTATTCTTGTAGCCCGTGACAATTTTGGAAACGGTTCATCAAGAGAGCATGCACCTTGGGCATTGATGGGTTATGGATTCAGAGCTGTTATAGCTCCTTCTTTTGCAGATATTTTCTACAATAATTCCTTAGGAAACGGACTGCTTCCAGTTAAGCTTACAGCAGATGAAGTAGATCAAATCTTCAAGGCTCTGGATAAGAAACCAGGAACCGAGATTACAATTTCACTTGAAGATATGACTGTAACCTGTGACAGCTTACACTTTTCTTTTGATTTGGATCCGTTCCGCAGACACTGTATGCTTGAAGGTCTGGATGCGATTTCCCTGACATTACAGCATCAGAAGGAAATCAGTGAATATGAGTCAAAGATGCCAGCATGGATGGCTCATGGAACTGAATAATTGAAATCTGAATCAGCACCAGTTACGGTGCTGATTTTATTTAAGAGATAAAATCCCAGCAAAGCTTTGCTTCAAAAAGAACTATCACAAGTAACATTATCAGCTTAGTTCCTTTCATTCCTTTTCTTACAAAGAATGAACAGCCAACATAGTTTCCTGCAATATTAAATAATCCTGCAATAAATCCCATATAGATAATTACAGAGCCATGACTCAGAAACACTGATAGTGCGGCTATATTAGTGGTCAGATTAATGGCCTTTGTTAAACCGTTGGCATTCTGAACAGAGTATTTAGCTAAAACACAAAAACCAAGCAACAGGAAGGTTCCGGTTCCAGGGCCATAAAGACCGTCATATATTCCCACAGAGAATGCAATCATGGCACAGGTTGAAAGAACATATAACCTGCTGTACTTTGACTGATCCGGTTCACCGACTTTTCTGTATTTGAGGAGATAAATAGCAGTTAGAGGGAGGATAATCATAATTGTTATTTTCAGCTGAGTATCAGGGATCCATAGAGCTAGCTTTGCGCCCAGATATGAACCTAAAACCGCGAAAATAACAGCAACAGCAGCGTCTTTATACCGTATGTAACCTAATCTTGCATATCTTAACGTTGCAAGGAAAGTTCCCATGGTACTTGAAAGCTTGTTCGTTCCCAAAGCTAAATGAGGAGGAAGTCCTGATAAAAGATATGCTGGAAGAGATATGAAACCGCCGCCACCGCCTACTGCATCAATAAAGCCAGCAAGAAAAATAAGGGGACAGACGATTATGAAGAAATATATGTCCAAAACCATTTTTTAAACCTCTGATTCGGACATACATTTTACAGGATCCTTTATATGATATGGATCCTGTATTAATAATAATTAGTTAAATTTATAAACAATAGTCTTAACCAGTGGCTTTTCTGGTGTAACAATTGGATTTAAATCAGCAAACTGAGGTAAATGAGGACAATCTGGATAGAATTCAGGCTCAATACATACTGCGCACTGATCTTTATAGATTTCACCATCGTCTCTAGCTGGAATTGCACTATCACCCTGATTTACATAGTTTCCAGTGTACATCTGGAATGCAGGATAATCAGTATACATCTCCATAGAAAGCTTTCTATCCTCTGAAGTTAGCTTGATGAAAGGCTTTGTGATATCTCCCTTGATTAGGAATGGATGATCATATCCTAAAGCAGCGGTCATCTGATCATCCTTTCGGAAATCACGAGCTAAGGTCTTCTCTGAAGTAAAATCAAAAGCACCACCAGCAACCTTTCTTACCTCACCAGTAGGAATAGAGGTTTCATCTAAAGGTAGAAATTCAGTTGAATCCATCTTTACAGTGTGGTTCATAACAGAACTGTTAAAACCGTTCAGGTTAAAGTATGAATGATTGGTAATACATGCATAGCACTTAGCATCACACTTGCCAACATACTCAATCTTTAACTCATTTTCCTCTGATACTGTATAAACTACAGTTAAATCAAAGTTTCCTGGGAATCCCATATCTCCATCAGGAGAATGTAAAGTATAGGTTAAAGAATTAGCTGATTTTGACTGTAAGGTGAAACGTCTCTTGTCAAAACCATCAACACCACCATGAAGACAGTGTTTAGCACCTGAATTTAACTTATATTTCTTTCCATCAATTTCAAATTCAGAATTTGCAATTCTATTTGCAAATCTGCCAACAGTAGCATTGAAATAGCAGCTCTGCTTTGACCAGTCTGCTGGATCCTTTAAGCCTAAAACAACCTCACGGGAAGCTTCATTCTTAACAGGAACTTTACAGGAAATAACTGTTGCGCCCCAGTCCATAATAGTTACGGACATGCCCTTGGTATTTGATATTGTTTCCAGTTTTGGATTAACTGAATACTGCTCGCTCATTTTGTATTCCTTATATTATTTTTCTCGTACACTGAATTATTTTTATTTATTACATACAAAGCAGAGTCATTATAAACAGAAACAGATCGATTTATGTAAACGTTTACAGTAAATAGTGATATGCCTCAAAAAAACTAATAATTTGTATCAGTTCACTGTAAAAAAAACGAATTAATTTGTAATAAAATATCAAAAGTTATTGCTATTTTTTTATACCGAATATTGGAGATAAAAATGAATTTTCTTGATATTTCAAAGCAACGCTACACAACAAAACACTATGATCCAACAAGAAAAATTTCAGATAATGATATAAAGGAATTACTGGAAGTAGTAAGACTTGCTCCTTCAGCCGTAAATATTCAGCCATGGCACTTCTATGTTGGTTCATCACAAAGTGCAAAGGAAAAGATTCTAAAGGCAATTCCAGACTTCAATATTCCTAGAATTCAGGACTGCTCTCACTTTGTTGTTCTATGTTCAAAAACAAAAATGACAGATCAGGAGTTAACAGCAATTACACAGAAAGAAGATGCAGATGGAAGATATCCTAAGGCAGAGATCAGAGATACAGTTGACCCACACAGAAAAATCTTTGCTCGTATGCACGAGGATCAGGGAGATTTCTCACAGTGGACAGCAAAGCAGACTTATATTGCAATGACTGCCCTTCTCTATGCTGCTGCATCAAAAGGAATTGATAGCACTCCAATTGAGGGAATGGACTTTGATAAAACAGATGAAATTCTAAATTTGAAGAATAAGAATTTAAAATCTGTTATGATCGTTGCCCTCGGTTATCGTGCAGAAAATGATTCTAATGCCGATAGACCTAAATCACGATTAAATTATGATGAAGTCATTTCATCAATCGACTAGGTAACTAAATGTTTGAATATACTACTCACGGCACCTGCTGTAAGAAAATCTTCGTTCAGCTAAAAGGAAATACCATTGAAGATGTGAATTTCCTTGGAGGTTGCGATGGTAATCTTAAAGCAATCCGCAGACTTGTTTTAGGCAAGGATGCAGAGGAAATCATTGAATTATTAAGAGGTAACGAATGCAGAAACAAGGGTACCTCATGTGCAGATCAGCTGACATATGCCCTTGAAGAAGCACTTAAATCAAACTAAATCTAATTCAATTCATTAAAGCCGAATTATGGACGATGTGGACCAATACTCATCGTCCAACATCTGTAAAATAATCCACTTAACTTATTGATTTAAAAATGGAATCTGGTGCCGAAGATGGGACTCGAACCCATACGCTTTTAAGGGCGGCGGATTTTGAATCCGCTGCGTCTACCAATTCCGCCACTTCGGCATGAAGATTTGAAAATTAGATAGGTAGTGTTAAGCAACTCGCTAATATTACATTAAAAAACCTGCCATTTCAATACAAATCTCAGCATTT
>JAZRAY010000306.1:0-2924 GCA_045634805.1 Succinivibrio sp.
TTCTTTTGTATAGACAAGACCGGCTTCGGTAGTGTTGGAGAAAATAAACTCAAGGGTTGGGAGTTTGAAATCTTCCTTGAGTTTTTCAAAGTCGGCCAGGTCGTAAGGATTACGTGCTGCTGCTATGGAGTTTATGATTTCAAAGGTTTCTTTCAGTTTTCCGTTTTTTAAACCATGAAGAATTGCAGTGAACAGGCAGTCCTGCTCCTTTAATACAGGAAGGGTTCTTCCCCTTGGGGTTGGCTGAACCGCAATTATTCTGCCGTTGAACAGGTTCTGTTTGTTCATGCGGTAGACCATCCAGTCTATAAAGCAGCGGATAAAATTACCTTCTCCGAACTGAATTGCCTTTACTGGAAGATCAGATTTGCACTCTGGTTTTAATGCAAGGTTTAGTTTTGTCATTTTATTGTCCGTTTTGAATTAACTTTAATTTTGTAACTTATAGATTTCTGCAGTTTTCACTGTATATAGGTTTGTGCTTTTTTACTTAAAATCTGATTTCAACTTTAAGCTTGTATGCACCATGGTCAGTAAAAAACACAAGGGCCTGAGAGAGCTCGTCAAGCTTATGGGTACTGTTAATAGTCTTTTTAAGAACAGCCTTCCCAAACCAGATCGAATTGATAAGATTGAGGCCCTGCTTTCTAAGCTTATTTCTGGAGGCGAATACATTTATGTATTCCTTATGTTTAAATTTAGATTGTTATTAAAAATGGTCGTTATGTTGTTACGAACCTAAACACTAAAAAGCAACGTTTATGCCAAGATGAAAAAACGCTGAAAATAAAGGAAATTTAAAGATTGATGTTTCAAAACTAAACAAAGTGTGAAAAAATAATGTTTCAAAGTGTTAAAAAAATTAACATTATTTTATGAATAGGTTCACAAAAATCTGGTAGCTATTTTTTTGAGGCTGTTGTTTTTATCGTAATATCTTTTTTACGATGCGACATAAATAACCTCTGAACATATTAATAGTATTTTCATCAGACAGTTAAAAGCAATAAAAAGGCGTTTAGTATGAAGGATTCAATCGTATTTTTTGCTCCCAATTCCAGAATTGCAGCATTAGCAACAAATGCCATTTCTCAAATGAATCTCTCAATTCCAGTAGAAGAGGCGATTGACTATGAGGCGGTTGAATTGCTGCACAAATACCCTTCATGTAAGGTCGCTATCAGCCGAAGTGGTACTGCTGATCTGCTTCGCGGAGTAAAGGGGCTGTCGGTTGTTGATATAACAGCCTCTTATTATGAAATACAGCGAGGAATCAGTAATCTGATAGAAAAGAGGTGCAAGAACATCAGTGTGATAAGTCAGCATAACTTTATAGGTCTAACCCATGCGGAGTTCAATGTTGGAGACGTAAAGGTCACACTCAATCCTTGCAAAAATACAGAAGATATTATTTCTACAGTTGAACGGCGAGTTGACTGCGGAACAGATGGTGTTTTAGGCTGTGTTCTGGCTATTGAGACAGCAAAATCCCATAATCTGATTGTTGAGCCTTTGGAGTCAGATTTCTTCTCTATAAAAAAAGTTATTCTGCAGGCTCTGGAAATGCTCGAATATCTTAATGTCAGTCAGAAGAATTTTGAGTGTATGGAATCTGTGCTTGATAACATTGATGAAGGTGTGATTTTCTTTGATTCAGAAAACAAGCCTGCAATCTACAACGAATGCGCCTTTAAGCTGATGCAGCCTGAGTCTAAGGATCAGTGGTTTCATAAACTTGAAGACTATATGAACCGGGCAAACAGCGTTCCAAGAGTTGTTAACCTCAATCAGAACAAGGTTCTGTTCCGCAGTATTCCCTTATCTGGAAATAAATTTATTTCAGGTAACAAAACCAGCAGCAACGTAGTAATCATGCAGGATAGTACTGCAATTGAGGAAAACGCGAAGAATATTAAGATTTCCTCTTATGAGAAAGGCCTTTTTGCCCGCCGCAGCTTTAAGGATATTCGATTTGAATCCCTGGTTATGGAGGATGCAGTTGCGCTGGCCAAACGTTTTTCCAATTCAGATTCAACGGTTATGATCTTTGGTGAAACCGGTGTAGGAAAGGAGGGCTTTGCTCAGAGTATTCACAATAATTCTCCCCGCTCTAAAAAGCCATTTGTGTCAGTCAACTGTGCCTCTTTACCTCAGGGGCTGGTGGCCTCGGAACTGTTCGGCTACGCAGAAGGCGCTTTCACCGGAGCGCGCAGCTCAGGTAAGAAAGGTCTGTTTGAGCTGGCCCAGGGCGGAACCATATTCCTCGATGAGATTACAGAAATACCTCTTGAGGTTCAGAGTCAGTTCCTGCGTGTGATTCAGGAGAGAGAGGTTATGCGTATCGGTGATGATCGCATTATTCCTCTGGATATTCGTATTATCTGTGCTTCTAACAAAAAGATCCTGCCTTTATGTGAACAGGGTAAGTTCAGATATGATCTTTACTATAGACTTAATGTTCTGCAGCTGACCATTCCTCCTTTACGTGAGCGAGGAAGGGATGTTCTGGTGCTGTTTAAGGCATTTATGGCAAAATTCCTTCATAAGAATGAAGAGGATATTGAGTTTGACGATAGCATTCGATCTGTTCTTTTAGGCTATTCTTGGCCGGGTAATGTCCGTGAACTGCGTAACTTTGCCGAGGCGCTTTCTTTTTACGGTGACGAGATCAAAGTATCTAATGTTTTAAATATATTAAATCATGACAAGGAAGTGGTTTCTGCCGGAGGAGAAGGTGGCAGTCAGGTTCTGAATTTTAAGGATGATATGCCTCTGTCTGAGATAGAAAAGGAATATTATCGTTATATGCTGGAGCGCCATTCAAACGCTGAGGTCGCAAAACTTGCAGGAATATCAAGAACATCCCTGTGGAGAAAGCTTAAGACTCTGGGACTGAGTGACTAGCAACTTTACAAAAACTTGAT
>JAZRAY010000307.1:0-1808 GCA_045634805.1 Succinivibrio sp.
GATGTCCCAGTCCTCAATGCTTGAGGAAAAGAAAGGTTTTGTTATCACAAATATCAAGGGAAACTATATCAGTTCCGCCAGACTTGATGACATGCTCAGGATAACCTGTATTCCAACAAAAGCACGCTTTGCAAGTTTAAAAATTTTTCAACAAGTTTATAATCAGCACGACGAACTGCTGTTTGAGTTTGAATGCAGTGTTGCATTCGTTGATCTGGCTAAACATAAGCCTGCAACCATGCCAAAAGAGGCGATTGAATATATCAAGCAGTTTGTTCCAGAGGATGTTTCTCATCTAGAGGTAAAAATCTAAAAATGGATACTTCAGGTTCATTATCAATTACTCACCTTATATTTAATGCAAGTCCGCTTGTACAGATTGTTATGCTGTTCCTGCTTGGACTATCTATTGCATCCTGGACAATTATTTTCTCAAAATCAAATTCCTATAAGGCAGCCCGCGCAAAGGCTGATGAATTTGAAGATAAGTTCTGGTCAGGAATTGACCTTAATAACCTTTATCAGGAATGTATCAAGAAAGGTCAGGATCTTATCGGCCTTGAGGTGATTTATTCATCAGGCTTCAAAGAGTTCGTCAGACTGATCAACTCCGGTCCTGCTGATCAGGAAGTAGTGATGGACGGTACCTACCGTCAGATGAAGGTTTCACAGTCCCGTGAAATGGAAAATCTTGAATCTCATCTTGCAACACTGGCTACCATCGGTTCTATCAGTCCTTATATCGGTCTGTTCGGTACCGTATGGGGTATTATGCATGCCTTTATCGCTTTAGCCGCAGTTAAGAATGCAACTCTGTCAATGGTTGCTCCTCCAATTGCAGAAGCTCTGATTGCAACTGCTATGGGTCTTTTTGCAGCTATTCCTGCTGTTATGTTCTACAACAGATTCGTATCTAAGGTTGAAGCTTTAGAAAATCGTTATATCAATTTTATGGATGAGTTTGCTACCATCCTGAACCGCAGACTGGTAAGAGTCCGTTCAGAAATGAGTATGAAGACCAATGAAGCTCCTCAGAACAATGTTCAGCCTGCTTCAAATTATTCACAGAAAAGCTTCAATCATCCACTAGGTGAAGAACAGCAGAATCCATATTCAAGAGCCAGAGCAAATACTCAGAGTTCTCCATACCAGACTCCTGGTGTAGAGGGTGACAGATACCGTAATTCATCTCGTTCACCATTACAGGGACAGTAAAAAATGCAGATGGCCCGTACCAGACATACAAAATCAAGAGCCAAGGCTGAAATCAATGTGGTTCCTTACATTGACGTTATGCTGGTTCTGCTGGTTATTTTTATCGCAACAGCCCCTGTGGTTATGCAGGGTGTTACCGTTGATCTGCCTCAGGCAAAAGCTGAAACAATGAATCAGGACGAAATGACTCCTATTATTGCAACAGTAGATAAGGCTGGTCAGTTTTATGTAACCATTGATACCTCAACAGTAAAAATGGGCAGTCTTGATGAGTTAACGAATTATGTTGCAGAAGAGCTGCAGAAAGATCAGGCTCATCAGCGTCCTGTTGTTGTACAGGGAGATGCTCAGGTTGCATATGACAATGTTATTCAGCTTATGAATGCTCTGAAAAACGGTGGTGTAAAAAGTGTTGGTTTGGTTACTGAACCGATATCCAACTAATTAAGTTTTAGGTATTATTGTTATGAAGATTAACATGAAGGTTGCCTTTATACTGGCGGTGATCCTTCATTTGATTATTCTTGGTGTGCTTTTGGTTCGTGTTTCGTTAAGTAAACCTTCAAAGCCAAATATGGGACAGGGTGATATTA
>JAZRAY010000308.1:0-3912 GCA_045634805.1 Succinivibrio sp.
AAGCACTTAAGCCATGACTATCAGGATCCTCTAACCTGGGCACACAACAAGGTTGAAGGCGATCTTGAGTACACATCTTTACTGTATGTTCCAAAGATGGCTCCATGGGATCTGTACAACCGTCAGAACGAGCACGGTCTGAAGCTTTATGTTCAGCGTGTATTCATCATGGATAAGGCAGAGGCATTCCTTCCAAACTATCTGCGTTTCGTTAAGGGCCTGGTTGACACCAATGCTCTACCACTGAACGTTTCACGTGAGCTTCTGCAGGAAACTGCTGTAACACGCAAGCTAAAGAAGGCTCTAACCAAGCGTGTTCTTGGTATGCTTGAGAAGCTGTCAAAGGATTCAGCCAAGTACACCGAGTTCTACAAGCAGTTCGGCAATGTTTTAAAGGAAGGCCCTGTTGAGGATTATGACAACAAGGATGCTATCCTGAAACTGTTACGCTTCGCTTCAACCAACAATGACAGCGCTGAGACCACTGTAAGCTTCGAAGACTACATCTCACGCATGAAGGAAGGTCAGGACAAGATTTACTACATCACAGCAGAGAGCTATGAGGCTGCAAAGAACTCTCCATACTTAGAGCAGCTCAAGACCAAGGGTATTGAGGTTCTTCTGATGTGGGAGCGTGTTGATGAGTGGCTGATGGGCAACATCAACGAGTTCAACGGTAAAGAGTTCGTAAGTGCAAATTCTCAGGATCTGAAGCTTGGCAATCTAGCTGATGAGGAAGAGAAGAAGAAGCAGGAAACTGCAGCTACCGAGAACAAGGATCTGATTGAGCGTTTCAAGAAGGCTCTAGGTGAGAAGGTTAAGGATGTTGTTGTTTCAACCCGTCTGATTGACTCTCCATCATGTGTAATCTCTGATACCAACAGAATGATGACCATGCAGATGCGTCGTCTTCTAGAGGCTAGCGGTCAGACTCTACCTGATGAGAAGTACACTCTTGAGTTGAATCCTGAGCACAAGCTGGTTCAGAAGGCTTATGCCGAGATGGAAGAGAACCGTTTCAACCAGTGGGCTGATCTGATTTTTGAGCAGGCTCTGCTTGCTGATCAGGGTGCTCTAAAAGATCCAAGCACCTTCGTAAAATCAATGAACGCCTTACTTTTAGGTTAGTTTAAGTGCAAAAGCTCCGCTGGTCGGAGCTTTTTTGTCTGTGCTGTAATGATTACAGCGCATACATGCTATAATTGGAATCACTTTTTATTTTTTATTGAGGATTAAAAACAAATGCGTATTATCCTATTAGGACCTCCAGGAGCAGGTAAAGGAACACAGGCTCAGAATCTGACCAAGGCTTTCAACATTCCACAGATTTCAACCGGTGACATGTTAAGAGCTGCTATCAAGGCTGGTACAGAGTTAGGTCTTAAGGCTAAGGCTGTTATGGATAAAGGCCAGTTAGTTTCAGACGATATCATTCTTGGTCTTGTTAAAGAGCGTATCGCTCAGGATGACTGCAAGAACGGTTTCCTGTTTGACGGTTTCCCTCGTACCATTCCACAGGCTCAGGCTTTAGTTGATAACGGTATTGTTATCGATGCAGTTGTTGAGGTTGAGGTACCTGATGAGAAGGTCGTTAACCGTATGTCAGCCAGACGTGTTCACCTAGCTTCAGGCAGAACCTATCACATCGTTTACAACCCACCTAAGGTTGAGGGCAAGGATGATGTTACCGGCGAGCCTCTAGTAATCCGTCCAGATGACGAAGAGAGCACAGTTCGCAGCCGTCTTGAGGTATATCACGCACAGACCGAGCCTTTAGTAGCTTTCTACAAGGATCTTTCAAAGACTGCTCCAACCAAGTATGTAGCAGTTGACGGTAACCGTGATGTTCAAGTAATCTCTGACGAGATTATCTCAACTTTAAAGAACTAGGATTTATGACAAAGAGCATTTTAACTAAAGGTATCATCGCCGGCTGCTGTCTTGTTCCATTCATGATGGCAAATGCAGCTACCGAAATTAACGATACTGTTACATCTCGCACTGTTGAGAATATTACTACCTACAAGGTGGTAAAGAATCAGTCAGGTAAGGAGCAGTTCTCTAATACTTATCATGTTGCTGCAGGTGAGGCTGAGAACGTTTATCCTTGTCCTTTCGGCTGGACTGTAAAGCCAAATCCAAGCGTAGATAACTCCTTAAGTTACCTGAGCTCAGATTCAAAGGTTGCTATAAGCGTTACCAATCTGGAGAAGACTCGCGGTGTTGATTCAACCGCTGAGGCTTATGCAAGAGTTGCCGCTTTACAGATGAACTGTGCGCTGCCAGTACGTTCTAATCTTATAGAAGGTGCCTGGAGTTTTGAATGCTCTGAAGAGAAACTGGAAACCATCATCTATGGTGAGCCTGGTGCTCTGGCTATGCTTGTTATTTCAGGCAGAAACGCTGATACCGAGGCTTCTGTGGAAGAGTTTATCAAGTTCCTTGATTCTCAGTCTTAATTATTTCTTTAGGTTTAAAAGGGACTCTTCGGAGTCCTTTTTTGATCCTGTCTGTTTTCTTAGATTGTTTAAAGCAATAAATAGTACGGACTGAACACAAAAAAAGGGAGCTTAAAGCTCCCAGTTTCTGTTATTTGTTCTGTTCAAGATTCTTTACGCACTTAAAGCTTCCGTAATCCTTCTCAAAGATTGTAAGGGCAGTATTAAGATAACTTATCTCCTTACTGTAGTCATTTCCTTCTCGCTTAACAGGAGCACCCAGTCTGTTCTTCTCAAGAACAGGATACTCTGTAATTCTTGAAGGCTCTAAAAGAGTTAAAGTACTGCCGTTGTAGAAGCCAAAGATTTCGTTGTAGGCAATAATAGCTCTCTGAGTGATTTCATCCTTTGTAAGGTCCTGTCCTACAATTGGCAGCTCACCTGAAACTCCGGTCAGTGACAGCAGAGTTGGGAAGATATCAATCTGACTTACAATTCTCTTATCCTTAAATGGCTTTACATCAGGGCTGATGATAAGAGCAGGAATTGAGAAATTAGTAAATGGGAAAGCGTCAAGACCACGAACTCTTGAGTCATGATCGGCAATCACGATGAATACTGTATCCTTGTAGTAATCCTCTTTTTTAGCCATCTCAAAGAATTTACCCAAGGCATAATCTGCGTACATGGCTGAGGTTAATCTCTTTGGATCATTTGTCTTTACAGACCCAGGGAGCTTTACCTTACCCTGTGGAATATCAAAAGGATCATGGAAGGTACTTGTAAATACAAGAGAGCAGAATGGCTCATTCTCCTTTGACTTGTTTACAAAGAACTCATTGGCCTTTTTGAAGAGATCCTCATCTGAAACGCCCCATGAGGCAACGTATTCAGGATTTTCAAAATCCTTCTGCTCAATGATTTCCTGTACACCATTGTTAAAGAAATAGGTTCTCATGTTGTCAAAGTGACTCTCTCCACCGTAAATGAATGAAGTAGAGTAACCAAGCTTTGAGTAGACATTTGCAATGGTGGTAAGACCGTTAGGGTGATCAAGCTTAACCTGACTTGCAAGCGGACCTGATGGGAAGCTTGCGGTTACAGCCTCAATACCTCTTACTGATCTGTGACCGGTTGCATACATTCTTTCAAACCACCAGCCTTCTTCCTTGAGCTTTTCAAGGTTAGGTGAAACAGCATCACCGCCAAGTGATTCAACGTATCTTGCGCCAAGACTTTCCTCAAGAATGATTACAACATTTCTTCTCTTATCCTGTCTGTAGGATGGAGTAATAACCTGATTGATAGGGCATTTATCATCAGTAACCTCACGAAGCTCTCTTGTTGAGAGGTACTTGAGATTCTTAAGTACGTTCTCTGCGGTATCAAATGAGTAGAGCTGTGAGCGGTCAACATCATCACTATTCATGTGTCTTATAGCATAGGAAGCTGTACAGCTTGAATTTGGAGGAAT
>JAZRAY010000309.1:0-8056 GCA_045634805.1 Succinivibrio sp.
TGTAATGATTCCGTTTGTGAAATTCTCTGATTTTAAGGATTATTCGCTGAAGACATATCCTGTGGCAAGCTATTAGCCAACTTTTTTGAGATTGTGTTTTGTTTCGAACGTAAACGCTAGCATATATAGTCTGTTATGTCACAAAAAAGGAGCGTCTTTGATCATGTTTTTTAGTGCTCAATTCCAGTTCTTTTCACCTGGAAAAACTGATAAAAAAGGTGATCTTGTTAACGGTTATATACAATTTAGGAAAATTTGTTTCAAAATAGCTAAAAATACGCTCTAAAAATTGAAATGTTGTAAACATGTGCTAAAATCTAACACTGTTAAAGCTTAGTTTTAAAGTCTAACAAAGACGATTTATATACGAGGAAAAACGAACTATGGCAATTAAAAAGATGACCGACCTTGACTTAAAAGGCAAGCGCGTTCTAATCCGTGCTGATTTAAATGTACCTTTAAAGGATGGTAAGGTTCAATCAGATAAACGTATTATGGCTACATTACCTACAATTAAGAAGGCTCTGGAGCAGGGCGCTAAGGTAATGGTTATCTCTCACTTAGGCCGTCCAGAAGAGGGCGTTTATGCTGAGGAGTTCTCACTAAAACCTGTTGCAGATTACATCGCTACTAAGCTTCCAGGTGTAAATGTTCGTTTAGAAAAAGATTACTTAAACGGTGTTGACGTTAAAGAAGGCGAGTTAGTTGTTCTAGAGAACTGCCGTTTCAACAAGGGCGAGAAGAAGAACGCTGAAGACCTATCTAAGAAGTACGCTGCTCTATGCGACGTATTCGTAATGGACGCTTTCGGTACCGCTCACCGTGCACAGGCTACTACCTATGGTGTAGCTCAGTTCGCTCCAGTTGCATGTGCTGGTCCTCTACTAGCTGCTGAGCTTGAGGCTCTAGGCAAGGTTATGGATAACCCAGCTCGTCCAATGGTAGCAATCGTTGGTGGTTCAAAGGTTTCAACCAAGCTAACCGTTTTAGATACCTTATCAAAGGTTTGTGACCAGTTAATCGTTGGCGGTGGTATCGCTAATACCTTCATCGCTGCTGCTGGTAACAAGGTTGGCAAGTCTCTATGTGAAGAAGACTTAATTCCAAATGCTAAGGAACTAGCTTCAAAGACTCAGTTACCAGAGTTCGTTGATGTTGTAGTTGGCAAAGAGTTCGATGAGAAGACTCCTGCTGTTACCAAGGATCTGAAGGATATCGCTGATGACGATATGATCTTCGACCTAGGTCCTAAGAGCATGGCTAACATCAACAAGGTTATCAAAGAGGCTAAGACCATTCTTTGGAACGGCCCTGTAGGTGTATTCGAGTTCGAGCAGTTCGCTGCTGGTACCAAGTCAATGTCACAGGCTATCGCTGAGTCTGCTGCATTCTCAGTTGCTGGTGGTGGTGATACCATCAACGCAATCCAGAAGTTCAATGTTGCTGACAAGATTTCTTACATTTCAACTGGTGGCGGTGCTTTCCTTGAGTTCGTTGAGGGCAAGAAGTTACCAGCTGTTGAAATCCTTGAGAAGAGAGCTGCTGAATAATAGCTTTTCATGATAATGCCAGTCTATTTGACTGGCATTTGTCTGTAGAATTTTTCTTTATTTTTAATAAAAGGTAATAATCTTATGACTAAGATTTTAGACGTTATCAAGCCAGGTGTTGTAACTGGTGAGAATCTTCAGAAGTTATTCAAACTAGCACGTGAGAATGGTTATGCATTCCCATCTGTAAACTGTGTTGGTACTGATTCAATCAACGCTGTTATCGAGGCTGGTGCAAAGGCTCGTTCAGCTGTTATGGTTCAGTTCTCAAACGGTGGTGCTCAGTTCATCGCTGGTAAGGGCTTGAAGTCAGATGTTCCTCAGTTCGCTGCTATCAAGGGTGCTATTTCTGGTGCTCTTCACGCACGTAACGTTGCTGAGTACTACGGTGTTCCTGTTGTAGTTCACACTGACCACTGCGCTAAGAAGTTATTACCATGGATCGACGGTCTTTTAGATGCTGGCGAGCAGTACTACAAAGAGCACGGTGAGCCATTATTCTCATCACACATGATCGATCTATCAGAGGAATCATTAAAGGACAACGTTGACATCTGCTGCAAGTACTTAGAGCGTATGTCAAAGATCGGCATGACTCTTGAGTTAGAGTTAGGCTGCACCGGTGGTGAGGAAGACGGTGTTGACAATTCAGGTAAGGATGAGTCAGCTCTATACACCCAGCCAGAAGACGTAGCATATGCATACGAGAAGTTATCAGCTATTTCTCCTAACTTCACTATCGCTGCTTCTTTCGGTAACGTACACGGTGTTTACAAGCCAGGTAACGTTAAGTTAAAGCCAACCATTCTACGTGACTCTCAGAAGTATGTTCACGACAAGTTCCACACTGAGTCAGAGAAGCCTCTAAACCTAGTATTCCACGGTGGTTCAGGTTCAACCGAGCAGGAAATTCGTGAGTCAGTATCATACGGTGTTATCAAGATGAACATCGATACCGATACTCAGTGGGCAACATGGGATGGTATCCTACAGTTCTACAAGCAGAACGAGAACCGTCTACAGGGCCAGTTAGGTGATGGTACCGATCCAGACGTTCCAAACAAGAAGTTCTACGATCCACGTGTTTGGTTACGTAAGGGCCAGGAATCAATGGTTGAGAGATTACAGGAAGCATTTGAGCGCTTAGGTTCAAAGGATTCTCTATAATTTTGAGATCATAGTCTTTTACACTAGCTGTAAATGACAGAAGGGCACAGATTCAATTTGAGTCTGTGCCTTTTGCTTTTATAGGAGAGATTTTTCTAATGAAAGCTCCCGAAGATACAGAGCTATCCTGAAAAAAAATGGAGGCATATAGCCTCCACCGAATCTGTTTTTATGGAATTGGTTATGATGATGAACTCTTTGTTGAAGCGTTCACACTGGAGATTACACTGGACAGATATGACAATGAGGTCTGATAGCTTGCCATCAGGGAGTCCAGATTACCATACTTGGTTCTGAGGCTAGCCTCGTAAGCTTCCAGAATTTCATTGTTTCTGTTTTCTTTCTGTGTCCAGTAGTCACTCTGAGTCTTAAGCTCTGTTTCTCTTTCTGAGAGCAGTCCACCAAATTTGGTGTACTCGTAAATCTGATCTGAGATTTTATCAATCAGACCATCACTATTTGTGAATAGTTTCTGTACTGCATTGATATTCTCATTTAATGCTTTGCTGAATTTTTCTGTGTCTAATGAAAGAGTACCGTCCTTGTTGTACTCAAGACCGCAGGAGTAGTAATCAAGACCTGATTCATCTGCACTTCCTCTTGTTACAAGAGAAATCAGAGTATTCTGAAGAGACTTTACCTGAGAATCACCTGCAAGATCACCACCGTCATAGTTATTCTTACCATCGGTGTAGGTATTTCTTGCAGTAAGTGTATTTAGTGTGGACATCAGGCTGTTATATGCGTTAACAAATGACTGGATCTTTGATGCAGCTGCTGAATCATCAGATGTAATGTCTACCTGATAGGGTTTTGGACCTTCTGCTCCGTTTACAGTTTCTGTCTCAGATACTCTCTGCGCTACAATCTCAACACCGGCAACCTGATCCTTAAACTCATTGGTATGTGAGGTTAACTCAATGCCGTCTACAGTAATGATTGCATCCTGTCCAGCAGAGTATGACCATTTACTTCCTTCGGTAATTTCACCATTTTCACCGGTTACAGCAGGCCTTGAAATCTTGTTACCATTACCATCATCTACAAGCTCAGTTGTTCTGTCAAATGCAAGATTGCTCAGTCTATTCTTTCCTTCAGTGCCGCTGGCATTAGATACAGAGATTGATAGATTCTGTGTATCAAGACCAGTCTCTCCTGCTACAAGTGAGAATGAGTAGCCATCAGAGGTCTTAATAACATTACAGCTTACGCCATAGGAATTCTCTGTACAGGTGTTGATTCTTCTACGGATAAGCTCTAAGGTATCGCCTTCAGAGATTTCAACATCGAATTTGCGCTCATTACCTTCAGAATCCTCACCAAGACTGATGGTTAGGGTTCCTGCTTCAAATGAGTTGTTTTCAGTGGTGATTCTTGTTGAAATAGACTCGGCTTTCGCAAGCTGGTTAACAGCTACAGACATGCTTGTATTAGAGCAGTCTGATTTTGCAGTAATAGAAAATGCAGTATAGTTTGAGGATTGAGAGGTTGTAATCTTGTGGGTATTTAATATATCAATACCCTTTGAATTATCAATAGTATTTTTAAAAGACTTAAGAGCAGAAGTCAGTTTTGAAACACCATCCTGCTCAATTTCAATTTCAGCCTTTTTAACACTTACTCTTTTATTGAGTAGGTTTTTTCTTGAAGTTACCATTGCGGAAATGATTGATTCAAAATCATTTCCTGAACCTGTACCTGCATTTGTTACTATTGATGCCATAACTGTTAACCTCTGTATTCCCTATAAACAATTATAGGTTAATCCCTCTCTTCATTATTTAACGGCAAATGAATCCCACTTCTTTACATTTGGGATAAAAAAAAGCTTTTCTCTTTGGGAGAAAAGCTTTGCAATAGTTATGCCAGAAGTCTTTAGTCTTCTAATAACTGCTCATGTAATGCGACTAGGGCATCTGAGGTATCGCCGTCCTTTAGCAGGAAGCATAGGTTATGCTTTGATGCGCCGTAGCAGATCATTCTTACAGAGAATGACTTGATAGAGTCAAATGCTCTGGTAATTACACCTGCATTTTCGGACATCTTATTGCCAATGATGGCAATAAGTGGCAATCCTGTTTCAACCTTAACATGGCAGAATTGACGTAATTCATTTAGCATGTTTTCACTAATCTGTGCAGAACCTGAGGTGCTGGTTCCGCCGTCAATAGTAACCGCAATTGAAATCTCTGATGTTGATACCAGATCAATTGAATGATTGTATTTTGCAAATACTGCAAATACATTTGCCAAGAAACCAGTTGCACCAACCATAACAGGAGAAGAAAGAATAATCAGAGTCTGATTCTTTCTTAAAGCCAGAGCTCTGAAGTTAGGCTGAGATTCAGTCTCATATCTAACCCAGGTACCGCCTTTTTCAGGCTCACGTGATGAACCTACGAAAATAGGGATCTTCTTCTCAACAGCAGGTAGCATTGTTGAAGGATGCAGAACTTTTGCACCGAAATTTGCCATTTCAGCAGCTTCAATATAGGTAAGCTCTGGAATTGGGCGTGCATTTTTAACGATGCGAGGGTCGGTGGTAAATACACCTGGAACATCGGTCCAGATTGAGATGGTAGCAACACCAAGTGCATCACCAAGTAGGGCAGCGGAGTAATCGGAGCCGCCTCTACCTAGAGTAGTGGTCTCACCGATGATATTAGAGCCGATAAAGCCCTGAGTAATAATAACAGTTGAGTCACTGATTAAAGGCATCAGCTTGTCGCGGGTTAATACACGGATATCATCTGTCAGAGGTTTTGCTCTGCTGAACTTGGAATCAGTTCTCATTACCTCTCTAACATCGAACCATGTTGCGTCAGTTCCGAAGTGCTTGAATAGGGCGACGAACAGGTAAGATGACATTAACTCACCGTGAGAAACAAGACTGTCGGTTAACTGATCTGATGTCTGTTTTGCAGCCTGAGCAGTCTGTTCTCTAATCTCCTTAATGTGTCCTTCTACGAACTCCCTAAGTTCCTCTTGATTGTCTAAATGTGAAATAATATCTTCATGGATACTGCGAAGTTTTGCGATGATCTCTTCAACTCTTTCATCGCTGCATTTTCCTGATGCAAGCTCAACAAGAAGATTGGTAACGCCTGCACATGCGCTCACTACGACAACGCGTGATTTTTTATTGCCGATGACAACCTTGTAGCTTGAAGACATTGCTTCAAAATTACCTACAGAAGTTCCACCAAACTTTGCTATATCTAAATTTTCCATATATTATTATGTATCCAAAATTTGTTATCGAAAAAAACTTGCATACGTACATATTAAAAAGACTTAAGATCTTAATCAATTGTAATATACATTATGTCCATATTAGTGCATAATGGCACCTAAAAAGAGCAGAATGAACAAAAAGTGGAACCTGAAGTGAACAATAAACAACTTTTTCTGTTAGGCGCTAGACATTCCATACCAATTTGTCTTGGATACATCTCAGTTGGTACTGCTTATGCAGTGATGGCCCTGCAGTCTGGCTATACCCAGTTTCAAACTATTTTAATGTCAGTCTTAAGCTATAGCGGCTCAGGACAGTTCTTTGCTGTAACCATGGCAAAGGAACACTCATCTCTTATTGCGATTGCATTAGGCCTGTTTTTACTGAATTTCAGATACTTCATTATGAGTACCTGTATATTCTCAAGATTTGAAAAGCTCTCTAATCTATCAAGAGCTTTTTTCGCTCACTATGTTACCGACGAGCCTTTTGCCATATTTACAACTGCCCCAAAGGATCTGGTAAGACTTTCCTATTTTGCAGGACTGGTTCTGACCTCATGGTCAGCATGGATTTTAGGTGCAGTAATCGGTGTGACTGCAAATGACTATCTGCCGGTTGATCTTGTTAATGCAATGAATGTGGCTTTATATGCTCTGTTTATTGCGATTATTGTTCCACCTGCAAAGGTCAACTTTAAACTGATGCTGATAATCATCAGTGCAGCTGTAATGAATATTGCTCTTACTTCAGTTATGAATGCCTGCTGGGCTATTCTTGTAACCATTGTCTGCTGTTCATTGGTTGGTGCCTTATTTATGGATAATAAAAAATCAGCAGCTAAAGAGGAGTCAAAAGTAAAGACTCAGGAGAATTTAAATGGATAGTAATTACTACCTTTATATTATTCTTTTATCTTTTCTGGTTACTTATCCAATCAGAGCTATACCTGCACTGTTCATATCAAAGCTTTCTTTAAGCTCATACTGGCAGCGTGTTCTTGATCTTGTGCCATACACTGCTCTTACAGCCTTAGTGTTTCCTGGTATTTTCTATTGTGTCGAAAATAATCAGTATGCAGGTTATATTGGTGCAATTTTTGCGATCATTGCTGCTCTTTGTAAAATGTCTTTATCTGTAGTTGTGCTTATTGCCGTAGTTTCGGTTTATTTATCCATCATAATTTAAGTTTATCGACTATAAGAGAGATATAGACAAAGGAATTTATATGCTAAAAAATCGTAGGAAATCCGTAGATGATTCAGCATACAATCCTTATGAATGTGCAGCTCAGCTTAAGGATTTGCTTGTAGAATCTAATCTTTCACCAATCATGACAATGGTTGTGTATGAGTTTTTGTCTGATGTAATCGAACATAAAGTTCCTCGTGATGCTTCAATTTATGAGTATATTCAGAAATGCTTCGAGGAAAAATTAAGATTCGTTATTCTGGATACAAATTCTGAAGCTGAAATCCGAAACAAGGCTAAAGCTTATCTGATCCTGCTTCTGGAGATTATTTCCCACTCCAAATTTGTCGAAGGTATAGATATTGATTTATACCGTGTGAAGATGGATGGGGGAGAGACCAGTGTCAAAGTAAGATTTGATGCTAAGAATTTTAAGGTTGATAAGCGTGGATATGAGTTTATCGAAAACGTAAATCAGATTAAGGAGAAAAATCAGTCTGGTTCACAGCTTATATCTTCACTAAGCAAATGCACAACTGATGCTGTTGACTATATTCTTGAGCGCTACAAGTCTCACGCTGATAAATTCGATGATGGCGATGTCATCGTTATCGATTCAATTCAAGCCTAATCCTAATATCCGAGAGCTGTTGCTCCCGGATATAAAAATCCTTTCTATTTAGATTTCAGATTTTAGACCGTACTTGTCGATTAAAGCCTGAAGATCCTTGTATCTCTTCTCTGAGGTTGGGTGAGTGCTGGTTATTGAATTAAGCATAGATGCTGCCTTTGAATTACCTGCACCTGATGCTGCGGTAACCTTCTTCTCATAAGCATCCATCTTCTTCATAACGCTGACTGCTCCCTGAGGATTGAAGCCTGCCTTATACATCAGCTCAAGACCGTATTTGTC
>JAZRAY010000310.1:0-5325 GCA_045634805.1 Succinivibrio sp.
ATTCTAACAGTTATTGTAAAGAAATTCTTTAAGATATATAGCCTGAGTTGGGAGAGCTCCTCCTCAGGCTATAAGTCTGAGGTTTCCGCTCTGCTATTTTTTTGATGAAGCTCTAAGACAGATGGGAATTCCAGAAGAACAATGGGATTCTCTAAAGGAAAAACTTAATTAGATTCTATATGATATTACAGGTTGATTTCCCTAATTTTAAAAAAAACAAATTCCTCGAATTTTTTAAATCCGAGGAATTAAATCTTCAAGAATTAAAGACAATTCTACTTAAACTTAAGTGATCTCATAGCATTGCATACTGCCAGGATCAGAACTCCAACATCACCAAATATTGCAAGCCAGATATTAGCAAAGCCCAGGGCTCCCAAAAGAAGAATCAGAAGTTTGACCAGCATTACAAAATACATATTTGATATGGCCAGTTTGTAAGTCTTCTTTGCAAGGAGCACTGTTCTTGAGATTGCAGTTAAATCCCCGTGCATAACAACCACATCAGCAGCCTCAATAGCTGATGCCGAGCCAATATCTCCCATGGCAATACCAACATCGGATGCTGATACAACAGGAGCATCATTAAGACCATCGCCGGCAAAGGCAACCGGTGAGAGCTTGCTCTTAAGAGCATTTAGGGTATCAAGTTTTCCCTGAGGAGTCTGCTCGTAATAGCATTCTTTAATCTCAAGCTTTCTGCAGATACCCTCTGCAACAGCTCTCTTGTCTCCACTGATAAGTACGGTTTTAATACCTAAGGAATGAAGCGAATCCAGCATAGTTCTGGCTGATGGCTTTAAGGTATCAGCAATTGAGATTACGCCTGAGAATTCGTTGTCCAAAGAAACATAGACATATGAGCTTTCCTCATCTTCCTCAGTATAATCAAAGGCACCACAGTATTTAGAGATATACTCTTTTCTGCCGATTCTAACCTCATGTCCGTTAATGGTAGACTCAAGTCCCATACCGGATTTTTCAATTACAGAACCGACTTCGAATTCCTTAGCCTTTCGCGCTCTTCCATACTCCACAATGGATAGTGCAATTGGATGAGTTGAGTTTTTCTCCAGACTTACTGCATATGACAGAAGTTCATCCTCTGAAAGAGAGACGGCATGAATGCTGTTGACTGAAAACTTACCGTAGGTAAGGGTTCCAGTCTTATCAAAGGCGATTGCCTTAAGTCTTGAAAGAGTCTCAATGTGAATCGAGCCTTTGATAATTACACCGATTCTGCTGATGGCTCCCATTCCTCCAAAGAAGGATAATGGAACAGACAGAACCAGAGCACATGGACAGGACACGACAAGAAATACCAGAGCACGCTCAATCCAGTCTGCATATTCTGCCTGAGAGTAAAACAGAGGAACCATTGCCAGTAAAACAGCACAGCCAACTACCAGAGGTGTATACCAGACAGAAAAACGTCTTATTAGATTCTCAGGTTTTGACTTTGATGAAGCAGCATCTTCAATCAGATTCAATAGACGGGTAATCGAAGAATTCTTAGACAGAGTATTGGCTCTCAGATGAATCACCTGCCCCTGATTTATACAGCCAGATGGAACTGACTGACCACAGGTATAAAGTCTTGGCTCGGATTCACCTGTAAGAGCGGAGGTATCGATAGCAGCTGATTCATCACAGAGATTACCATCGATAGCAATCAGCTCTCCTTTTAAGACCTTAAAGACATCCCCTATCTTGACCTGACGAGGTTTAACCTTCTGCTCATTGCCGTTCTCATCGACAAGTCTTACAAAAGATGGCCTGAGCTTCACTAAAGAGGAAATATCGTTATGAGCACGACCTGAAGCATACTCTTCAAACTGCTCACCTATCTTGTAGAAAATCATCACAGCAAGAGCTTCTGGGAGATCACAAAGGCCAAAGGCACCAAAGGTTGCAATCATCATCAGAAACTGTTCTGACATACGTCTTTGCTTGAATAAGGTCTTAAAGGCACTCACAATCACATCAGATGCTATCAGCAGATAAGCTGCTACAGCAATTACAGCCTGATAGACAATAGGCATAGGAGACTGAGCAAAGTACTTATTATAGATAAGTACCAGCATTACAACTAAGGCAAATCCCAGCAGAGATTTCTCATGTTTTTCCTGAAAATGCAGCATTATATTTCCCGTTTTATTTTATATATGAGCAACTATGCAACTTTTATAATATAAAAAAACGTGGGAATTCCACGTATTTTTACACTCTAATCTCTTAGTTCAATAGAGATTCCATCTTCAAAACCGTCTGCAATCTTCTGAGCTGCAGCTACGATTTCTTCCTCATCGCCATCACCGTTAACATCGAGAACAAGTGAGCCCATGGCAAAATTCAGATTAGCACCGGCAAATTCCTTCTGAAGCAGACCTTCCAGCTTAGCTGCACAGTGTGGACAGTCTAGACCAGAGATATCACAGCGAACTTTCATAAAACACTCCTGTTTGGTTTATCTTTACCTTAATTATACAATAGTTGAACAAGTATGCAACTATTATCTTCAAAAAAAATCCCAATCTATTACTGGATCAGGACTGAAGGCTATCGAGGCATCGTCAGATGCCCCGGTAAGAACTAACAATCTTTATACCTGTCTTGAAGGAATTCTGATTGGAGTTAATCCAGAGTTATCCTTTCTGAACAGCAGGTAAACAAATACTGCAAGAACAATGAATGCTACCAGTGTATAGAAGCTGAATGGAAGAACGCCCATAATCAGACCGCCGATACGGAAGATTACTAATGCCAGGCAGTATGCCCATACACACATGTAGGTCATTGCAAAGATCCACCACTTGGTGCTGCCTAACTGTCTCTTCATTGCGCCTAAAGCTGCAACACATGGAACTGACCACATATTGAAGGCAAGGAATGACAGACCTAACAGAGGAACTAATGCTGCTGTAGGCTCAACACCTAACATATCAGCAAAGTACTGAGTTAAAGCTGTATTCAGGTCAGACTCACCGCCTTCGAACTCACCATCAAGACCTAATACAACAGCCATGGTGCCAACAACGTTCTCCTTTGCCAGAAGACCGTTTACAACAGCTACTGTTGCCTGCCATGAACCAAAGCCTAATGGAGCAAAGATGAAGCATAGAGCTGTACCGATTGCTGCAAGTAATGATGCATCAACATTCTCAACCATGCCGAAGCCTTCCTCGCCAAAGCCGAATGAAGCCAGGAACCAGACGATAACAACAACTGCAAAGATGATGGTACCAGCCTTGATTACGAATGCACGGCAGCGCTCATAAACAGCCTTTAGAATGTTGTTTATGGTTGGTAAGTGGTAATCAGGGATTTCCATAACAAATGGAGAAACCTCCTCCTTGAAAGCTCTGTTCTTCTTCAGGATTACGCCGGTTGCAACAATTGAGAAGATTGCAAGAGCATATACCATAGGAGCAAACCACCAGGCACCGTCAAAGCATGATGCAAAGATCATGGTGATGATAGGAAGCTTTGCTGAGCAAGGAATAAAGGTAGTGGTAATCAGACCGATACGTCTCTCATTGATATTATCAATGGTCTTGTTTGCCATCAGAGCAGGAACACCGCAGCCTGTAGCAATAACCATTGGAATGAAGTTACGTCCTGATAGACCGAACTTACGGAAGATTCTGTCTAATACGAAAGCAACACGGGTCATGTAGCCTGACTGCTCCAGGAATGACAGGAACAGGAACAGGAATGCAATCTGAGGCAGGAAGCCTAAAACCGCACCAACACCGCCAACAACACCGTCAACTGCCAGAGATGACAGCCACTCTGGAGCAGCAGCGCTTTCACATAGAGATGCAACTGCATCGGTTACATAGCCACCGAACAGATTGTCGTTAACCCAGTCGGTAATAGTTGCGTATTCTGTGCCCTCTTCTCCCTCAAATGGAATCAGCTCAAGATATGAGGTGAAGTACATTGCACCGTAGTAAACTAAAGATACAACCACAAAGAAGATTGGCAGAGCAAGGAATCTGTTCAGAACTACCTTATCAATAGCCTTTGAAATTACAGAGGTCTTTGATTCGGTGGTAATCTTGCTGTCTTCTAAAACAGAGTCGATGAACTGATATCTTGCCTCAGGGAAATATGACTGAGCATCAGTGTCAAACTTTGATTCGATATCGTTTCTTACACGAGCGGCTGCAATCAATACCTTCTCTGAGGTCTTGTACTCTTCAAGGTAAATCTCGTCGTTCTGAACAATGCCGGTAGCAATGAATCTGCGGGCAGAGTCTGACAGATTAGCATCATCAAGAGTCTTGCCTACTTCATCAATCTTCTCTGAAATCTCAGCATCAAAGAAATTGGTGATAACAGGAGCCTTAGCCTCTGCTACTGCATCAAGAACCTTGTCGATACCGATTCTGTTACTTGCAGAGATATCTACAACCTTAACACCAAGCTTCTCACCGAGCTTATCAACATCAAGCTTGGTACCGGTCTTCTCCATGACATCAATCATGTTTAGTGCTACAACCATTGGTTTGCCGAAGGCTGCAAGCTCTAAGGTAAGAGAAAGTGAACGCTCAAGATGTGAAGCATCAACGATATTCAGAATTACATCGTAATCATTTGATAACAGATAATTACGTGAAACGATTTCCTCAGGAGAGTAAGGAGATAATGAGTAAAGACCAGGTAAGTCAACTACATCCCAGTCCTTTGATGAAATCTTGCCGATAACCTTATCTACAGTAACACCTGGCCAGTTGCCAACGTACTGATTTGAACCGGTTAGAACATTGAATAGTGTGGTCTTGCCACAGTTCTGATTTCCTAATAGTGCAATAGTTTTCTGTGACATTATAAGACCTCTACCAGAGCGGCATCGCTTTTACGAATAGTTAGGGAATAACCTCTTACATCCAGCTGCATAGGATCACCCAAAGGAGCACATCTTACATAGGTAATCTTGGTCTTTGGAGTAATACCCATATCCAATAGTCTGCGACGAAGTGATGTTCCTTCGCCTCTAATCTTTCCAACCTCAACTGTCTGACCGACACTGATTGTATCTAGAGTTGTCATTATAATTCCCTAAATTTATCCTAATAATTCCGTGATAAATTAAAGCTATAACTAACTTAAATTACTTATATGCAAATAAAGTTACTTAATGCAAAATCAAATTACGTATAGATAAATTAAATTAGTTGGAGCTAAAAATAGTTAGCTATACTTAACTGTATAAATTGTAGACAACTAAAAAAAATTTTCAAGCAAAATCTTTCCTATATCACAGAATCAGAAATATCAGCTAGATTTTTAAACTAAGGCTTATCTAATAACACTTTGATT
>JAZRAY010000311.1:0-3074 GCA_045634805.1 Succinivibrio sp.
CACGGAAACCTGAAATACCCTTATCAAGCCACCAGTTGATCATGTCGTAGACTTTCTTTACCAGTACTGGATTGTTCCAGTTTAAATCTGGCTGCTCCTTTGCATAGTAGTGCAGGTAGTACAGGTCATCATAACCCTCTACCTTTTCCCATACAGAGCCGCCGAAATATGAACGAAGATTGTCTGGAGTCTTTCCATCCTTGCCTTTGGCAAAGTAGAAATAGGAAGCCTCTTCACTTTCTGGATTCTTTAAAGCTTTCTTGAACAGCTCATGCTCTGATGAACAGTGGTTAACCACAAGGTCAAGAATAATGTGAAGGTCAAGCTTTTTAGCCTTGGCTAAAAGCTCATCGAAATCTTCCATGGTTCCGAAAACAGGAGCAATGTTGCGGTAATCAGCAATGTCATATCCGTTATCAACAAAAGGAGATACATATATAGGTGATAACCAGATGATATCTACACCAAGCTCTTTTAGATAATCAAGCTTAGAGATAATACCCTTTAAATCACCGATACCATCACCGTTGCTGTCCTTGAAGGATTTTGGATAAATCTGATATGCAATTTTTCCATGCCACCAGTTTAATTTCATTTGTTATACACTCCATTAACCATATTTATGCGCAGAGTATACATTTTTTATTTTAGGTAAAATAGTGAACTATATTGTATTTATGTATACAAAATTGACCTCTAATCCAAGTATAGATGCAGTCTGTCTGTTAAATTTTCTTTATAAAACAATAAACTTGTATATGTAAAAGATGGGATTAAAGTGCTCAGAAATGACTGTATAAATTTAAAAATTTTTAATTTAATTTATGAAATCTATCACATATTAACTACACTGAATTGATATTTTGAAATAGTTAAGCTGTTTACCTTAATTTGCTATATACTTTGCACACTGATTTTTGGTGTGTGATATGAAGCAGTTACTGTCCTATTTTAAAAAGAATCTTGATCTGAACATTGCTCTGATCCTTGCAGTTGTCTCCTCATTCGGACCTAATGTCTCATTAGAGAGAATAGAAGAGGGACTTAACCTTAGAATTCTGGTTCTGCTGTTCTGTCTTATGATTGTGGTGGCAGGTTTCAGAAAGCTCGGTGTTCTGGACTATCTATATAAGAAGTGTTTTAAGTTTGTATATGATGCCAGATCATTATCAAGACTCTTTGTCTTTGTCTGCTTCTTTTTTTCAATGGCAGTCACCAACGATGTGGCTCTGATTATCTTTGTGCCTTTGGCCATCAAGGCTCTGCAGGATTTAGGTCGTGACGATCTTATTATCCCTGTGGTATCACTTCAGACCATTGCTGCTAATGCAGGAAGTATGCTTACCCCTGTAGGTAATCCTCAGAACCTCTTTATATATAGTTTCTATCATTACGATCTTTTAGAGTTTGTAAGAGTGACAGGTCCTGTCTTTACAGTCTGTGCTATCCTTTTATATATCTTTACTGTCTTTATTGATAAAAGTCCTCTGACTTTAAAGGAACAGATAACAACTCCTTTCAAGCCATTTAGAACCGTAGCCTTTGTTATGCTTTTTGTTCTGTGTCTGATGGCTGTTCTGAGAATCATCGATGTCTACTCCATGGCCTGGATTGTAATCTGCTCAGTTGCCGTGGTGGACAGAAAGATGCTAAGACAGGCTGACTACAAGCTTTTATTACTCTTTGTATTCCTCTTTATCTTTGTAAGTAACATCTGTACCTATGCCATGGTTGCCGATGTGGCTCATCACTTTGTCAAAAACTATGAGTACTTTGTATCCTTATGTCTTTCTCAGATAATCAGTAACGTTCCTGCAACTGTTATGCTGGCTGAGTTTGCCATGGATTCAGACAGTCTGTTAAAAGGTGTGAATGTTGGCGGTATGGGAACCTGCGTGGCTTCAATGGCATCCTTAATTTCACTTAAGGCCTATATGAAGGTTGACGGTTCACGTCCTCTTTACTACTTAAGAAAATTCACCAAATACAACATCAAGTTTCTGTTTGTACTGGTACCAATTCATATTCTGTTCCCTTCAATTTTCTAGGAGACAAAAAAATTCACATTTAAAAGGTATATGCAAGTATAATGTAGACAGTTTTAATGGAGCATTTTATACATGGCATTATCTTTTTTTGCGACCTGTCCTAAGGGATTGGAAAGTCTTTTACTTAATGAACTTATTGATTTAGGTGCTAAAGATGCTAAGGAAACCGTAGCAGGTGTATCCTTCAAGGGTGACTTTACTACAGGTATGAGAACCTGTCTGTGGTCCCGCTTTGCATCCCGTATCCTCTTAGAGCTGTCAGAGTTTTTCTGCGAGACCGACACTGAGCTTTATATCGGTGCCAACGGTGTTGCCTGGGAGAAATACTTTGATAAGAGCAATACCATTTCTGTAAGTTTCTCAGGAACCAATTCCTCAATCCGTAACACACAGTACGGTGCGCTAAAGGTTAAGGATGCCATCTGTGACCGTATGCAGAAAACCTTAGGCGGAAGACCTGATGTTGACAGGGATAATCCTGATGTTGTCATCAACTGCCATCTGGATAAGAAGGGCAGTGCCAATATCCTTTTAGATCTGTCCGGTAAGGCTCTTTTAAAGAGAGAATATCACCGTGGTACCGGTGCCGCTCCTCTAAAGGAGAATCTGGCTGCCGCCATGATTAAGCGTTCTGGCTATAACAACGAGAACTTCCTGGATCCTATGTGCGGTTCAGGTACTCTACTGTTCGAGGCTGCTTCATTTGCAACTGATACTGCACCAGGTCTTCGCCGTGAGCACTTTGGTTTCTTTGCTCTAAAGCAGTTTGACCGTGAGGTATGGCTGTCCCTGGTTGAAGAGGCTCGCGAGAGAAGTCGCAAGGGTATCGAGGCTGCTGTTCGCAAGGGCATTCAGATTATCGGTTTTGACCTTGATGACAGAATTGTAACCATTGCCAACGAGAATGCTCAGAAAGCTGGCTTTGCCGATCTTGTAAAGGTATTCCACAGCAACGTGCAGAATCTTTACAACCCATTTACCAACGAGAATAAGATTACCATTGTTACCAACCCTCCATACGGTAAG
>JAZRAY010000312.1:0-1684 GCA_045634805.1 Succinivibrio sp.
TCTTTTGAGGCACGAATTACACCGCCATCCTCATCAGGGCTCTTTAGAGTTACATCAGAGCCGAAGGTAAAACGTGAAGGAAGCTTGTTCTCCTTAAGCCAGCCGGTCATGGTTGAATCAACCAGTACCTTAGGGGAGAGAAGCTGAGCAGGGAAGCTTGAGAAAGCCTCACGCAGCATTGCAAGAGCACGCTCTGCCTTTTTAGCTGAGGTTGCACTTACGCCTACAACATTCTTATCGTAGTTAATCCAGATCAGAATCTCACGTCTGGTTGAGAAGGCCTGAGATAAAAGCTTGCCGGTTACAGCGGTCTTTAGGGCGTCCTTTTCGTTCTTGCGAAGCTGACGCTTTAATTCGATTTCTTTTTCATCAACAACTTCAGCCAGCTGCTCTTTTACAACTGATGCAGGCAGAAGCTTGTTCTCTTCAGTCAGTTTGAAGTAGTGATTCTCTCCGCAGGAGAAATGATAAGGTGTATCCTTGCCGAATAAAGGAGAGAAGCCAATGGTTGCAGTTTCCTGTGCAGCGCAAGGCTTGAAGGCAACTTTCTCTAGTGTTTCCTCCATAGCTGCATCATCATGAAATATATCTTTAAACTGTGATAAGTCCACAGTATAGAAACGGACATTTTTAAACCACATAATTCTCTGTCTTCCAATTAAAAAAAATTCGGCGACAATTATCCCCAAATTTGGCGGATATTTCAAGTTTTAAACTGCGTCTGAGAGCTCTGTATCATTGATTTTTAGGGTAAAAAAGAGTATTATTTCGAAGATATACGAATTGTAAATTAAGGTAAATTTGATGTCAGATAATACTGAAAATCCATCATCACAGAATTCTATCGACTCTTCAGCTGAAAACACCACTGTAGAGGTTGATTCTTCACAGGTAAGAAAATTAAATCTAAATGTACCTCCATCAGATCTGAACAAGGAGCTGGGCCAGTCATTCATCAACTATGCAATGTCGGTTATCAAGGATCGTGCTCTGCCTGATGTTAGAGACGGTTTAAAGCCAGTTCACCGCCGTGCTCTGTTTGATATGAAGGATCTGGGTGTTACCCACAAATCACCAACCAAGAAGTCTGCCCGTATCGTAGGTGACGTTATCGGTAGATTCCACCCACATGGAGACACCGCGGTTTATGAGACCATCGTACGTATGGCTCAGTGGTTCTCAATGAGAGAGTGTCTGGTTTTCGGTCAGGGTAATTTCGGTGATATCGATGGTGACGGTGCAGCGGCAATGCGTTATACCGAGGTTAAGCTGACCCGTATCGCAACCGAGACCCTATTAGACGATCTTGACGAGAATATTGTTGATTTCGAACCAAACTATGACGGTTCTGAAACTATCGCAACAGTTCTCCCTGCAAAATTCCCAAATTTACTTGTAAACGGTGCCTCAGGTATTGCCGTGGGTATGGCAACCAATATTCCAACCCACAATCTGACTGAGGTTATCAACAGCTGTATCGCTTATCTTGAGAATCCTGACATTACTTTAGATGAGCTGATGTCAAAAGAAGGCTGTATCAAGGGACCTGATTTCCCAACCGGCGGTACCATTGTAGGAACCGCCGGTATCCGCGAGGCTTATGCAACTGGTAAGGGCAGATGTATCATCCGTTCAAAGAGTCATGTTGAATATGCCAAGAAGGGTGTTGCCAAGGCCATCATCG
>JAZRAY010000313.1:0-5250 GCA_045634805.1 Succinivibrio sp.
AAAAGACCTTTCTGTACCGGTCTTGAAAATAAATCTGCTGCTGATATCTTTAAAATCTGTAACAAGGTCAACCGAATTTCTGCAAGACACGCCAAGGGCGACTGTACCTGTCCTTCCTGTAAGGGTACCAAGAAGGTCAACTGTCCGAACTGCTCCGGCTACGGTATGATTCTGTGTCCTTCCTGTCAGGGACGAGAAGGCGGCTGTACAAGATGTAATAAAACAGGCTACATTGTCTGTCCAACCTGTAACAATCTGCAGAAGATTGTCTGTCAGAACTGTAAGGGCAAGGGCAGAATCATGGTCGACAGAATGGTCTGTCTTCTGGCAAGAAATTTCCCTGTAATCGACGTTGAAGTAAAGAACATGGATAATGTCTTTTCCATTCCGAACTGCCATGTTGATTATGTCTGCTATTTTGAGCTGCTAAAGAAACTTCCGTTCCAGATATTTGATGCAGAGTTCAAAGAGAGTGGTGTTTTCCTTATCACCTATGTTGCTGAATGCAGAATGGATTATGTGACCTTTGATATTGCTCAGGTCCCTAAGTCCTTTACCTTCTACACCTGCGGTAACGATTTTACTCCGATGAGTATTCCGCCTGTTCTTGAAAGTATCTACAGTGAACTGAAGATGAGACTTTCTGATGCGGCTATAGGAAATACTCTCACAGATATTGATATCAAGATTGATCTGTTCAAGACACTCTGTCAGAACCGCTTCTTCTATGGTCTTTTAAGTTCGTATGAGTTCTATTTTGAGCTTGTAACCCGCAAGCTTCAGAACGAGGTTGTTAAGACCGACAATTACACCTCAAAAATCTTTACCATGCGTGAGAAGCTGATGAGTCTTCTTGCATACCGTAAAGAACAGCTTGCCGATGAACTTAGCAAAAAGCTTTTAATGTCCACCAATAATCTGATGAAAGAGAATTTCTCAAAGGATATCTGTCTTTCTCTGGTGGAATATATCAGTAACCTGAAATTCAGAGAACATAGCGGAAGACATTACTGGGATATGACAACCACATTTATCTGGGCTCTCACGTTCATGCTGAATTTCTTTATTCACAGCCCGGTTAATCTGGTGGCGTGCGTGCTGTTTTCTCTGGTGGCATCCTTCCTGGTTGCCTATTTTGGTACCAAGACTCTCAAGTTCTATGAGGTTATGCTGGCCTCGAAAACCTTTGAAAACATCTCGAAATTCATTGATTTTAACTATGATCTTTCCCGAGCGCTTGCAATGATGTCGGGTACGCTGATAATTGAGATCATTACCTTCATCGTAGGCTGATCCTGATTAAGATATCTGCTTTGAAGTAGAATTTCGGGCACAAAAAAACTCATTCATCTGAATGAGTTTTTCTCAATGTCTAAATCTGAATATAGATTATAGATACTCTTCGAAGGCTCTTCTTACAGCAACAACTGCTTCCTTCTCGTCTTCACCTTCAACGTGAATGTAGATTTCGTCATCAAAACGAATACCTAGACCTAATAGACCAAAGATACCACCCTTAAGATCAATCTGACGATCCTGATAAATTAGAGTGATTTTTGATTTGTAACCACTGATAGCCTTGATAATTGCACCAGCTGGACGTGCATGTACACCATCACGATCCTTGATTTTGTAAACAATTTTTTCCATATCTAAAGAAATCCACGTAGAAAAGAAATAATCAATAACATTATTATGCCATTATTTTTATTTAATAGTGATTTTTCACCAAAAAAATACTATTCGCTAGGCATGTCGATTCTGTTTCTCAACTTCTGTCCAGCTCTGAAGGTAGTAACACGTCTTGATGAGATGGTTACTTCTTTTCCTGTTTTTGGGTTTCTTCCAGGACGGGCATTTTTTACCTTCAGTTCAAAGTTACCGAATCCGGTTAGTTTTACGATTTCTCCTGACTCTAGAGTTGAGGCTATCTGCTCAAAAAATGAATCAACAAATTCCTGTGCTGTAGTCTTAGGTAGACCTTGTTTTATGATAAGACGGTCTGCAATATCTGCTCTAGTTAGCGCCATTTTCACCATTCCTCGTACTGTAAATCCCCAGCCACAGGGGAATAAGTACCAATAAAAATACTTACTGTTTGTAATATAATACAAAAATCAAAAAAAAATTAGTTATCTCTCCCATTTTTTTTATAAGTTATCAAATATTTAGTAAAAAATTTTATCTTGCTAACATTTTTCTGAGATTTTTTATTATTTTTCTGTAAAAAATTCATAACACGAACTAGCTTTTAGGTAGAACTATATTAAATTTAAAGGATTTTTTCTGTTAAAATTTTTCGTGAGATCTAATTTCTGAGAATTTTGGGCAATCAGATCTCAGATTTCATGGTTATACATTAATAGAATGTGGACTTGACTGGTGTGCTACAATTTTTCTAGTTTGATTATTATTGAAAGGTAGGAGCCAGACATGGCATTAAAATTAGCTATTTACGGTTATGATTCTGATATTGGAAAGCTTGTTATTGAGACTTTAGAAGAGCAGAAGATTCCATTAGACGATGTTTTCCCATTATCACCTTTCTCTGGTGAATATGATGCCGTAAATATCTGTTCACAGAATTACTTTGTACAGCCAATTGAAGAATTCGATTTTGAAAAGGCAAATGTTGCCTTGTTTTTAAGTACTCAGGATGAAAGTCAGCGCTGGATTTCAAAGGCACAGAATGCCGGCTGTATTGTTGTAGACAACAGCCATCTGTTCAGCGGTGATGAAAAAACAGCTTTAGTTGTACCTGAGGTAAATCCATTTGATATTAAAAAGGCTATAGAGTCTCGTCTGGTTATTCCTGCACTGGCTCCATCTGTACAGATCTGCCTTGCTTTAGGTGCACTTCACGATGAGTTCGGTGTTACCAGAGCAGTTGCAACCGCAATGGAGTCTGTATCAGAGTCAGGAAGATTAGGAACAGAAACTCTTGCTCACGAAACCACATTACTTTTAAATGGCATGAACGGTGATCACCAGGGCTTCTCAGCTCAGGTTGCTTTCAATCTTCATACCATTACCGGATCTGTTGAGGACAATGGCTATACAGATCATGAACAGACCATTAAGTCAGAAGTTTCAAGAATTTTAGGTAAATTTGAGAGAGGCTTCGATGTAACTACTGTTCAGGTTCCTGTATTCTACGGACATACCATCAGTGTGAACGCAGATCTTGAAGAATCAGTTAATGTTGAGGATGTGATTGAAGCTTTCAAGAAATCCTCATATGTTACTGTAAAGGATAATGATGAGAATCTGACTCCTGTTGAGGATGTAATTAACGAAAGAACCGTCCTTGTAAGCAGAATTCGTCAGAATATCAAGGGAAGCAAGAATGTAAGTTTTGTATGTCTGATGGATAATACAAGACGTGGCGAAGCAATTTCATGTGTAGAAATTGTTAAATTAATTGCACAAAATATATAGCCTTGCACACTTTATGCATTTCGTTAGAAAAAATGGGATCTTGCTAGATTTTTGACGGTCCCGTTTTTAGATACAATAATGCATAGAAATAGGGGAGATGTATGCATAGGTTAAAGAAAGTCACCTTAGAAGTGACATTGGGTCTTGTTATGTCGTTATCTGCATTTGCTGCAGATGATGATGGTACTTTCACCATTACAATCCAAGGCCCAGAAGTTGAAGATACAGCTCCTGCAACACGTCCACAAGTCCGTACAACTCCTAGAAGAACCACTGTTACACCTCGTCAGGCTCCTGCTGTAACTGTTACCCCTAGACAGAATGCCGCAGCTCCTCAGGGTGCAGTAGCCGTTCCTGCTCAGACACCTGCCACAGCGTCAGCTGCTCCTGCAGGAGAGTTCAGAACCTATAATGTTGTAACCGGAGATACCATCTGGTCTGTTGCTCATCGTTATGCTCAGCTTAATAGAAGCATTAACGAGTTTCAGGTTGTTGCCGCTATTTACAGAAATAATCCTCAGGCTTTTGCTGGCGGCAATGTCAACAATCTGATGAGAACCACTCTCAGAATTCCACCTGATAATGTAATTGCCCAGGAAAACACTCAGACAGGAAGTGCTCTTTTAGCTCAGGGCTCAATGACTCTTCCTCCTCTGCCTGTAGCACAGAGTACAGCTGCACCGGCTAATCAGAGTGGTACAGCTCAGAGTACTGCTCCTGCAACTGTTGCCCAGAGTGGAACAGCAGCAGGCAATGCAAACAAGCCTGCTAATGATATTCCTGTTTATACAGCTACTGAAACCCGTATCAAGGAAGTTCAGAAGCAGCGTGAGGCTGAAGAGAACGGAGAGCTGATTCCGTCCTCTGCTTCAAACAAAGATTCTCAGAATCCAAACGAAAGACGTAATCTTGCTCAGAATGGCACTCAGTTAGAGGTTCAGAATGGAGCTGAAGCTGCCAATACACCTGATGGTGCAAATGCAAATCCACAGCTTCAGAATCAGGGCTTTACTCCTGAGCAGATGAAACAGATTCAGGCTCTGTTAAAACAGAATCCTCAGGAAGCTGTTGATGTTAAGTCAATCAGAATCATGCTTGAGGAAAACAAAAAGCAGATTGATCAGAAAACCAAGGTTATTGAGCAGCAGCTTGCTGACGCAATAGCCAGAATGAAAAAGTCATCAGCTGTTACTGCACAGACTGCAGCTGACAGTGTTTCATCCCTTTCAAGTCAGTATGACAATATTATTGCTGGTATTCAGCAGGATCTGATTGAAATCAAGGGTAACGTTTCAAAGCTTTCTCAGGACAACGACAGAATGAGAGAAATGCTTCTGGCTAATGACGAAAAGATTGAGGATATGCAGCTGCAGATGTCTCAGTTTACAGTGTCATCAGTCGACGCAAGCATTGATATGGATAAGCCTGTGATGATGATTCTGTTCGGTGCCGGTTTACTGTCACTGGTTATCCTGATTCTGTTTGTAATCTTCAAGGCAAGAGCTCGTGCCCGTTCCCGCAAGTATCATGATGACTTCGATTTCGATGATACCGCTTCATTAGGCTCAGACGATATGCTGCTCTCTGATGATAATGGTTCTATTGAATTTGAGACTCATGCTCCTGAGGGTGATGATTCTTCCGATGAGGCTCCTGCAGATGGCGCTGCTGCCCCTGCTGAGGGTGGAGATGCTGCCGCTGCTCCTGCTGCCGCCGAAGGTGCTCCTGCTGCTGAGGGCGAAGCTGCTCCTGCAGAGAATAAGGATGAAGCCGCATTTTCGGGCGATTACTTATATTATAAAATTCAGTTGA
>JAZRAY010000314.1:0-7677 GCA_045634805.1 Succinivibrio sp.
CTTACTGATTTTAAAGAACTTAATAATTAAAGTTTAAAGGTTTTCGGGACGTTAACAGTTAGAAGGGTAAATTTAAGCTTTTTTTTGGTTACCCAACAGTCTAAAGGAGGGACCTTATATGGCAATATCATCGGTAACTAATACCAGTGCCTTACAAGGTATTAACAACCTGAATAAAACATCCAACAAGCTAAATTCAATCTTAGAGAAATTAGCTTCTGGAAATAGAATAAACTCCGCAAAAGATGATGCTGCTGGGTTATTGATTTCTGACAGACTATCAAGTCAGTTAAGTGGTTTATATCAGGCAAATAGAAATGCTAATGACGGTATTGCGCTATTCCAGGTAAGTGAAGGTGCACTTCAGGAAACAACCTCATCATTAGAGAGAATGAGAACTCTTGCAGTTCAGGCATCAAACGGAACTCTGTCTGATTCTGACAGACAGGCTCTTCAGACTGAATTTGATGAGTTAGCTGCTTCTATTGATTTTACAGCTGAAAACACAACCTATAATGGTCAGGCTGTACTGAATGGTGCTACTACCAGTGATGGCGATGTAACCCTGCACGTTGGTCCAAATTCAGGAGATACCTTAACAACGGTTCTTGATGATGGATTCAGAATGCAGGATATGATCCGTGTTGCTCAGAATGGTGATGCTGCAGGAAATTCCTACGGTGGTTCATTTAACGCTAATGTTCAGTCATCAACTGATGCAGCTGGTAATACCCATCAGACATTAAGTATTTCATCTCAGGCTGATGCTGAAAGCGCTATCAGTGCTCTTGATTCAATGATGTCATATGTTGATTCAAGCAGGGCAGAAATGGGCGCGGTTCAGAACAGACTAGAGTCTACAATCAGCAACCAGAGTAATATTGCAGTGAACATTGCAGATGCTCAGTCAAGAATTCGTGATACGGATTATGCTGAAGAAGTATCTAATATGGTTACTCAGAGTATTCTGGAAAAGGCTACTGTAGCTATGCAGTCTCAGGCTAATGCTAAACCAAAGATGGCTTTAGCTTTACTGCAGTGATAAGAATTTAAATTTATATATTGAAGCCATTCTCGCAGCATCCTCTTTAAAAGAAGATGCTGCATTTTTATGTGTAGGGGAGGTTAAACGTTGAACAGGAACTCGAACAGATCACCGTCCTGAACGATGTAATCCTTTCCTTCTGAACGTAGCTTACCAGCTTCCTTAGCTCCGCTTTCACCCTTGTACTTGATGAAATCATCGTAGCTGATGGTCTGAGCTCTGATGAAGCCTCTTTCAAAGTCAGAGTGAATCTTGCCTGCAGCCTGAGGTGCAGTTGCTCCAACCTTAACAGTCCATGCTCTAACTTCCTTTGGACCTGCTGTGAAGAAGGTCTGTAGACCTAATAACTTGTAGCCTGCGCGGATAACACGGTTTAAACCTGGCTCTTCAAGACCTAGGCTGTCCATGAATTCCTTTCTGTCCTCTTCTTCCATTGAAGCAAGATCTGCCTCAATAGCTGCTGATACAGGAACTACGATTGACTTCTCTTCCTTTGCAAGCTTCTCAACAGCATCAAGATATGGATTATTGGTAAAGCCATCCTCTGATACGTTGGCAATGTACATAACAGGCTTGATGGTCAGGAAGCTGAAGTTGCGAAGAGCTAGTCTGTCAGCCTCAGTGAAATCAACACTGCGCAGCATTTTTCCCTGCTCAAGAGCTGGTTTGCACTTCTCAAGAGCGATTACCTGAGCTAAAGCTTCCTTATCGCCACCGGTTCTTGCTCTCTTCTCTAAACGCTGAAGTGCCTTGTCACAGATATCAAGGTCACTTAGTGCAAGCTCGGTGTTGATAACATCGATATCAGCCACAGGATCAACCTGACCTGCAACGTGGATAACATTCTCATCATCAAAGCAGCGAACAACGTGAGCAATAGCATCAGTTTCGCGAATATTCATTAGAAACTGGTTACCAAGACCCTCACCTTTTGATGCACCCTTAACCAGACCTGCAATATCAACGAATTCCATTGAGGTTGGAACAATCTTCTGAGGTTTTACAATATCAGAAATAGCATCTAGACGTGGATCAGGTACAGGAACGATACCAGTGTTTGGCTCAATGGTGCAGAATGGAAAGTTTTCTGCTGCAATACCTGCTTTTGTAAGAGCGTTGAACAAGGTTGACTTACCAACATTTGGTAGTCCAACAATACCGCATTTAAAACCCATTTTACTCTCCTAATTAGGCTTATATCCGTTAACTAATGCTGTAGCTTTTGAAATGCCGTCAGTGAATAATTTATCAATTGCATCCAAAGCTGTTTCATATGCATTATCAATAAGAATCTGATCGTTTGTATCTGGTCTGCCCAGAACCCAGTTGATAACTTCTTTTGAAGGTGGTTTGCCAATTCCAAGTCTCAGTCTGTAGTAGTTCTGAGAGTTTGACATGTTGGCTGTAATACTGCGAAGTCCGTTATGACCTGCAAGACCGCCTGCAAATTTAAGCTTCATGAAACCAGGATTCAAATCAAGATCATCGTGGCAGACTAAAATCTCTTCAGGCTGGATTTTGTAGAAATTGCACAGTGCAGCCACACTTCTTCCTGACTCATTCATGTAGGTAGTAGGGAAGAGAAGTCTGACTTCATTACCGTGAATGGTTCCACGTCCTAAAATTCCCTGAAATTTACCTTCTGGTCTTAAGTCAATGTTGTACTTTCTGCCCAGAAGATATAAGAAATCCACACCAATATTATGACGGGTATGTTCATACTGAGAACCTGGATTGCCAAGTCCAACAATAAGCTTTATAGAAACGGTATCTTTAGCCATTTATAATTTCCACATCATTTTTTTCTTTATCATCAAGCTGTTCGTAAAGTTCCTGAACAGTTGAGTTAAAGGTACTTACAGTTAAATTCGGTTCAATATCCTTAAGAGGAGCTAGAACGAATGCTCTTTCATGCATTCTTGGATGAGGAACAGTAAGCTCCTGTGTATTCAGAATCAGGTCTCCGTAGACAACCAGATCAATATCCAGAGTTCTTGGACCGTTTTTAAATAATCTGACCCTTTTATATTTCTGCTCTAAAGCCTGCATGTTATGGAGAAGATCTAATGGCTCTAAAGTTGTCTCAAAAGAACAGGCAAGATTTACAAAATCATCCTGATCCATATAACCGACGGGTTTTGTCTTATAAAAAGGGGATAACTTAAAGTCGCTGATTCCTTCTATGCTTTTGATGTCAGAAACAGCGTCTTTTAGAATCTTTTGACTATCGCCTAAATTTGAACCTAAGGATAAAACAGCTAGGGTCATTTTACATCCAGGTGCATAGCTGCTCGCCATGCTCTAGCCTTTTCAAGCTGTTTCTTTCTCTTTGCAGAAAGGTTTGCCTCATCATCGAAAGATTCTGCATTGGCCTTCTTACGGCTCTTCTTGGCTGCCAGCTTATCCTCATAGGCTTTTTTCTTAGCAGCAAGCTTTTCTTTTTTACGGGCTTTTCTGCCAATACTCTCTTCTTTTCTTGCCTTTCTCTTATCTGCAAGTTCCTTGCTCTTGACGTAGTAAGGATTCCAGAAATCAATAGCAGTCTTTAAATAAGGCTCAAACTTACCTCTTAGCTCAAGGAAGTCATATGAAGCTCTGAAAATATTACGTGCTACAATCTCATCGATATTGTTGTTCTCAATATCGTCAAGGGTCAGCTGCATTCTCCACAGTGAGCGGATACTGTCTGCAACAGCCATCGGCATATCTGTAATTTTGTTCTGCTCAGCGATGATATCATTTAAAAGACCGCTGATCAGCTTGTTCTGTGGAACAAGAACTACAGCACTGTTATAGGTCTGATTGCAGATGAACATTCTCTTCTGGAAAACAGCCCATAAAATTACAGCATACAGGAAGTGAGGCATGTTCCTCTTGTCTTCCATATATCTCTTGTCTGAACTGCTCAGAGCATATTCAACAAAGTTAATGTAATTCTGATTATCTAAAAGCTCTGCTGCTGATGGGAACAGTAGCTCAAAGATATTGTATTTGCGTAAAGTTCTGAAGGTTTGAAGTCCGTGACCTGTTAAAAACAGTTTGTTGACCTCTTCGAACATACGGGCATTTGAAACTGCGCTCAGATTTGAAGACATTTTTTTGATAGGAGAAAGAGTTCGTCTTGAAATCTTAAAGCCAAGCTTTGCACAGAATCTCAGTGCACGAATCATACGTACAGGATCTTCGCTGTAGCGAATCTCTGGATCACCGATAATATCGATGACACCCTGCTGCATGTCGTACAGACCACCGTTGAAGTCGTATATAACCTTCTTTACAGGATCAAGATACAGCGCATTGATTGTGAAGTCACGTCTCTGTGAATCTTCAATAATGTTCTTTCCATAAACATTATCGCGAATCAGCATTCCAGACTCAGCCTTAACTCTGGTTCTGCCAGACCGCTGTTTTGCAGGTGCAGACTGATTACTTCTGAAGGTTGTAACCTCAATGATTTCCTTGCCCTGCAGGACGTGAACGATTTTAAATCTTCTGCCGATGATTCTTGAATTTGAAATAAAGATCTGTCTGATTTGTTCTGGAGTTGCATTTGTTGATACATCAAAGTCCTTTGGCTTCTTTCCTAAAAGAAGATCTCTGATGCATCCACCCACAAGATAAGCCTCATAATGATGTTTCTGCAGGGTAGCAACAACACGCATCGCATAACTGGATATCTCATTGAGATTTATGCAAAGATCATCTGTGCTCACTACTAGTTTTGATGAGCCGTGTTTTTTTACAAGTGCTTTACTGCTTTTAAGGCTTGCTGTATCAAGCGAATCTAAAGGTGTTATAATTTTTCTTCTCCTAAATCAAACAAACACGCGCATTATATCATTTTTAAACTGTAAATATTAATTTGTGATATAGATTCGATTTATAAGTCCGTGTTAAATGTGTGCGAAATTATTATTTTTGCATTGAATCTGATATAAAAACCTTTAATTACAAGTGGTTATGTGTAATAACCTGTAATCAATATTAAACAAAACAGACAGGTTATTTCATTGAAAAAAACTTAACTGAATGGATGTAATAATCTCTAAGAGCCGATAATCTTCTTACCTACAGGTATTCTCTTTATTTCAAAATTATCCAGAGCCTTATCTAAAATAGCCTTAGGTGTCATCAGAGGATTTAACCCTGAGATATCCTGATTGAGAAAATCCAGCGCCTTAATCAGCATTAATGAAGGAGTTCCCTGATCGAGCACGGCAGGAGAGCGGTTCTGTTTTGATAGCTTGTATGTTTCATCTGCCATGGCCAGAGGCAGGTGAAGATAGGAGATACACTCTGTGTCTAAAGCTCTGTAAAGACACATCTGAGTGGTTGTGATATCGATAAGATCTGAACCTCGTACAACCTGAGTTACTCCCTGATGAATATCATCAACGACGCAGGCAAGATTGTAGGAAATAACCTTATCTCGTCTGATAAGAGTCAGTGCGTCCACTGTAACAGGGGAGTTTATTTCTCCGTATACTTCATCTTCAAATGAATTCTGATGCTCAGATGGAATGATGAAGCGCAGGGCAAGATTATCCTGAGATTTCTCTTTTATCCCTTTTTCACGGCACTGACAGACACCTGTTTTCAGATGACTTCTTGTACAGTTGCAGTAAAATGCCTTGCCATCCTCTACAAGCTTTTTGGCAACCTTGTAATAGACATCGGTATGTTCTGACTGAATATAAGGCTCTCCATCAAAGATGAAGCCGAATTCGTCAAGCTCTTTTAGAATGATTGAGGTGTACTCCTTTTTGCATCTGAAAAAATCCAGATCCTCAATTCGCAGGAGTATTTTTCCGTTTTTGATTTTTGCAACGGCATAGGAGCCAAGTGCGGCTACAAGCGAACCAAAATGGAGCCTGCCGCTAGGGGATGGTGCAAATCTACCGATATATTCAGACATAAACGAAAATAGGTGGCACTAGGCCACCTTAGGATGTGAAAATCTGTTTAGAGGTTGTTTATTAACCTTCTAACTGCTTCTCTTTGATTTCAGCTAATGCTTTGCAGTCAACACATAAGTCAGCAGTTGGACGAGCTTCTAGTCTCTTGATTCCAATCTCTGAACCGCAGTGATCACAGTAGCCGTAATCATCGTTATCCAGTTTTGCTAAGGTCTTATCAATCTTTTTGATAAGCTTTCTTTCTCTGTCACGTGCACGTAACTCTAAGGCAAACTCTTCTTCCTGAGTTGCTCTGTCCAGAGGATCAGGAAAATTTGCTGCCTCACTCTTCATGTGGTCAACAGTACGATCAACTTCTGAACGAAGCTGGTTTCTCCATGCAGTAAGAATCTTTCTGAAATGTTCTTTCTGCTTTTCGTTCATGTATTCTTCGCCTGGTTGTTCTTGGTATGGTTCTACACCGGCGATAGCTAAAGGGCCCATGGAGTCGATTGCCACTGCAGTCTTTTCATTGTCAGCCATAATTCTTCTTCCTTAACTTAATCACTGCCCAAAAACACAGCATCTATATTAAGTATCAATAAATATTATTTTTTGATGTTTTTGTATATAAAAGATTCCTCATCTTTTGAGTTAGCAATTATGCTTTAATATTTTGATTGTAGCAAGATTAGATATTCAATATTTGAAGTAGGACATAATAAGTGAAATAAATATGTCAAAATCATTGATAGGTGTAGCGTTTTTGACATTTTTTTGTTAGGCCTTCAAATTCTAATCTCACTGTAATGGTGAATAATAAATTGCCGTATTTGCAGATGCTGTTATAATTGAACACAAATTTTTAGGGTGTATCATTGGCATTTTTGTAATGTCTCAGGCATTTAAAAGCCATTTTTTGGATAAGAATGGCATGCAACTTTTTTTATATAACCTATATATAAATAAGGTTGTGGTTGAGACTTCGGACTAAAAAGATTTTTTCTATATTTAAGAGAGGATTTTTCCTTTCTTTAAACTGGTGGAATTCCATTTCTAACTATTTATGAACAACGATAAAGATAATCCATACCTTTCTGGTCTTTCTGCTCTGGATGATGAAGATAGAAAACAGGCGGAAGAACGATTTGAAAGCGACAAGATTGAGCCTGAATTTGACCCTTCTCTTGTAAAAGAGGAGCTGTATTCAGATGAGCGTACCTCCAATAGAAAATCTGATGACGGCGACAATCGGAATAACCACGAAGATAAGAATAATCAGAAAAAACATAATAAGAACTTTGAAGAACTTAAAAACAAAAAGCCTTTAAAGAAAAAGCTCACTCTGTTTTCCCTGAAGGTATTTGCTGCCGGATTCGTTATTCTGGCACTGCTGTTTGTTTATTTTGATTCCGTAGTTCTTTCCAAATTCGGTGTTGATGACAAGTGGGTGCTGCCTGCTGTTGTTTATTCAAGACCTCTGGAGCTCTATCCTGACCAGAAGCTTTCTTTAAAGCAGATGCAGTATGAGCTTTCACTGCTTAAGTATCGTAAGGTTCCTAATCCTCAGCACCCAGGTGAATATGCTGTGAATGAAAAGCACGGCAGAGTGGTTATTATTCGTAGACCATTTGATTTCCCTGATGTATCTGAAGGTAAGATTTCCATTATGGTGGAATTCAACGGCAAGAGAATTTCTCAGATTCTAAATGCCGACACCAAAGAGGAATTAGGCTA
>JAZRAY010000315.1:0-12925 GCA_045634805.1 Succinivibrio sp.
ATCATGCCGGAGTAAAACAGATTTAAGAAGAAGGTTGATAAACAGTCATCCTTGTGATGTCCTAAGGCAATCTTGTTAGCCCCAATCTCTCTTGCAAATGAGTACAGAAAACCGCGACGCAGTCTTGAGCATAAGGAGCAGTATGGAACACCGTCAGAAAGCTTTTCCTTGCAGATCTCGTATACAGGTCTTTTGAGCATGTGATACTCAAGACCAACTTTCTTTAAATGGTCCTCTAAAAGGTGCTCAGGTGCATTTGGAAAGCCTGAATCGATATGTACAGGGATAAGTGTAAAATCAATCGGAGCAGAACGCTTTAGGGATAGCATCATATCCAGAAGAACATAGCTGTCCTTTCCGCCAGACATGCAGACTAAAATCTTATCGCCCTCTTCAATCATGCCGTAATCACCAATGGCATGACCAACCTTGCGGCGAAGTCTCTTAAAGAGCTTGTCTGCCTTGTATTTTTCCTGCTTATCTTCAATATTAAAATAAGGGCTGACATTACGGGCGTAAGCATCAGCCTGCTTGGATAAATTCTTATCGTTCTGCATTCTACAAACTTTTTGATGGTAGGGTTGTAGGAACCGCTCTGACAACAGCCTTAGGAGTTACAACAAAAACATCACAGTCAATACTGTCGGCAACTCTCTCGCAGATATTACCTAAAATTGCACTGGCAATACCACGTCTTGCAGAGGTTCCAATAAATAGTGCGGTAGGCTTTATCTCTTCGCACTTGCTTAAAATGACTTCATCAATTGCACCTTCGGCAATGAAACAGTCTTCTGGTTTGATTTTATGTCTGTTTGCAAACTCTAAAGCCTTATGACAGCTGTCCTTTAAGGACTCATCATACAGACTGTCTGGAGTAAATCCAGGCATATCCACGGCAATAGGAGGAATAATCGGAGGAACTGCATTGATCATTACAATCTTGCAGCCTGTAAATGTAGATAGATACTGAGCCTCACGAAGCAGTCTTAGATTGGTAAGTCTTGAAAGCTCATCATCAGGTTCACTCAGATCAATTGCAACGGCAATCTTTCCTTTTGGAGTGAAAATCTGATCTTTTGCGATATAAACCGGTATAGGTGCATGACGCAGCATCTGCCAGTCTAATGGTGTAGAAATAACATTATCCAGTACACCATGGATATCCGCTGTTTTAATCAGAATATCTGCACAGAGATCTTTTGCCAAAGAAACGATCTCCTTGCCTACTTCCTTTGAGAATAATACCTTACGTTCAATCTTTACGCCCATGGCATTGATTGAAAGATAGGCATTTAGCCAATTTGAAAGCTTTTCTCTGTAGCTTTTCTCATACTCTTCCCTGTCCACTGCAAGAATAGAGGTAATATTCCAGTTCTCCTGAGCCACAGGAAGTACAGCTGTAATCTTGATATCAGCATTCTTCTTATGAGCCTTGGCATACTGATATAAAGCTAAAGCTCTTTCCAGTGCAGGCTGTCTTACCTGTTTATATTCAATAACAGCCAGAATATTATGAAAAAAGTTCAAAGGTTATCCCCTTAGCAGATAAGGATCAAAATGAGTTTTACTAACAAATCTGATTATAACGCATTGGCTCAAACAAAAAAACTTATGCAAGATTTCAAATCAATATAGTGAAACCAGGATTACTGATTACAGTAGCTTTCAATCTTTTTATTGAGCTTTCTCCAGGAGGACTTAACCTTTCTGATGTATCTGTTATGGATTTCCGGATTTGCTGAATAGTTGTAATGATAATTACCAACACCTCTCCAGATCTTTCCGTCTGCCCTTTCAATCTCGCGTCTTAAAAGGTAGCCCATAGCCCATACATTATGACAAGGCTTACTTTTGATATCAGATTTTGTCAGGTTGAATTCTTTAAGCTCTTTTAAACGTACATCGTTAATCTGAGCAGGACCACAGTCCTGAGTACCGTTCTTATTGGTACGGCATTTACCGTTGATAGGACCTCTTTCCACGTCAAGCATGGCATATAAAAGCTCTTCAGGTAAATCAAACTGGTAGGCAGTCCAGGCAATGCAGTTACGAACATCCTTGTACTTGCTCATAACACCGGTGCTGTAGGCAATATCTCTCCAGTGAGTTGCCTTACCATGACACTGCATCTGAGCCGCATTTGAGGATTGGGATAAAAACAGCAGACCTGCGAGTAAAAAAGAAAATAGTCTAATCTTATTCATGGTTCAGAGCTCTTACAGCATCCAGAAGTGTAACCTCAATTTTCTGAAGATCAGTACTGTCAAACTTTACAGAGCCTGCAGCTGGATTTGGCTGAGGAACAGGTCTTACAGATGGATACACATATCCATAGGAATTGGTTGCACTCTTAATCTTGACTGTGTTTACCACAGTTGATACAGCAACACCGTCTCTTTCAAGTCTTACAGGAGACAGATTGAAGATCAGAGGGCTTGAGTATCTTGATAAGGTAACCTTAAGCTTAGTGGTGGTAGCACCGACATTCTGCTTGATTAAAAGCTCAGATGGAGATGCGGTAATCTCAGTCAGATAGCCCTGATTTTCACATTCAACAGATGCAATATCCCAGGGAATACCGTTTAAATCGTAGAATCTGATAATACTTGAGCCATAGCCAGGTACACCAATGGTCATAAGAGGGCTGTAGGTCTCTGCAATACGCATGATTCCGGCATCAATGTCACCAGGAACAAAGGGAGCTGATTCAATTTCAACTTCCTCAACAGCAGCCGAGCTTCCATTACCAAGACTGACGCTTTCGTTAATCTGTTCCTTGGTACGGAACTTGGTTAGGGTATCAGACAGCTCTGGAGGTGGAGCAGGCATAGTAATAGCCATAGAGCCAAAAGGCACCAGCAACATTCCGCAAATATACATATATCTTAAAAGTTGCATTTAAATCTCCAAAGCGTTCACTAATCATCAAACTTCAGAACGCATTGACCAGAGGTTATTTTAGTAATCTCAGCACTGAAATTATCTACTGATTTTTCAGGAATTTCTACAATGTAATCGACTTTATCAGTATAGGACTGATTAACGATACTTATTCCCAGTCTTGCAAATAGACGCTGTACCAGATTAACTTCTGAATGTTCAATTCTGAAACTGCATTTCTTAACAATCACCATCGGTGTGGTTGGGAGAGTTTCCAGAGCTGTTTTTACGCTGTCCTGATAGGCCTTAACAAGACCGCCTGTACCTAAAAGTATACCGCCAAAATAACGGGTTACAACTACGGTAAGCTCACCGACATCACAATGCAGAACAACATTCAGCATTGGCTGACCTGCAGTACCGTGAGGCTCACCATCATCAGAGCAGCCGGCGTAGCCTGAGGAGCCTGGCTTATCAGCGTTATAGGCAAAACAGTTGTGTCTTGCATCAGGGAACTCTTTGCAGATCCTGTCTATAAAGGCCTTTGCCTCATCAACACCATGGGTTCTGCCGATAGAGGTAATAAAACGACTCTTTTTTACAGTAATTTCAGTACGATGTATTTCGTTGCTTTTTAAATTCGGAACAAGATAAGAGTCTTCAGTCATATTTATTTCTTAATCAAATAGTAATACCGCTATTTTACAATAGAAACGTTTAAAAACAAAAAGAGAGAAAACTCATTCTAGGTATAAGAATATTCATGATTTGACTTTTGTAGTTAGCTTAGGGTAACTTTATTTCTCAGAAAAATAAAAATTAACAATCAAATGGTTATAATTACACCCATAGACTATTCTTAATAAGAGAAAACAGTACAATTAGCCGGATAAATTAAATGCCTGTAGATTTTTCTTATACCTTTAAACTGGCCTGCTACAGCGGTCTCTTCATATTTCTGTGTACAACCATAGGTTCAGCCTTTGTTTTTATACTGCTTAAACACAAGGATAGAATCTACACTCAGCTCTCCTTAGGCTTCAGTGCCGGTATCATGCTCGCAGCATCCATATTTTCTCTGATACTGCCTGCAATTGAGAGTTCCCCTTACGACGGTTCCTATAAAATGGTACCTGTCATAGGAGGCTTTGTTCTTGGAATACTGTTTCTTATTGCCATAGACAAATCACTGCCTCATCTGCATGTACTGGCAAAATCACCTGAGGGTCCGAAATCATCCTTAAGTAAACACACCCTGCTGTTCCTAGCCATCACTATTCACAACATTCCTGAGGGTATGGCCGTTGGTGTTTCTGCTGCAACCGCAATGGATTTTACTCTTACAAGCTCAACTGCAATTCTGGCTTTAGGTATCGGTATACAGAACATTCCTGAGGGTGCAGCGGTATCCATGCCTTATTTTGCCGATGGCATGTCCCGTTTAAAATCATTTCTCTTAGGAAGTCTGTCAGGTGCTGTAGAGCCTATAGCGGCAATTCTGGTTGTTCTCCTGGCAGATCTGGTTGCCCCACTTCTGCCATGGTTTCTGTCCTTTGCAGCCGGAGCCATGATGTATGTGGTTATTGAAGAGCTTATTCCTCAGTCTCATAATCTTGGAAACTCAGACAAAGGAACAATTGCTGTTCTGATTGGTTTTATTCTGATGATGTTCCTTGATGTAAGCCTGGGATAAAAATAATAATTGGGGAGACTAATTGTTGCTCCCCATGTTTTATATTACGATTAAAAAAAATCGTTGTTTAAATGCAGCCCTGTTCCGCATTTATAAACATTATCAGTTCTTAACGAACTGTAAAAGTTTAGTTACTTCCTTCCTACTGCGGTAAAACGTTTACCTACAAATTTTTTGTTTTCAATTTCATCTGCTAAAGCCAAAGCGTAGTCAGCATATGAAATATAGCTCTCACCATCAGCATTTAGAATAAATTCTTCTCCTCCAAGAGTATAGCTTCCAGTGTACTTACCTTCAGGATCGAATACCGCAGCAGGGCTAAAGAATGTCCATTCTACATCTGATCTTGTTCTTATATAAGCAAGTTCCTCTACCTGAGATGTTGAAATTTCAAGGTACTCCTTTGGAAACTCAGGAGTCTGGTAAAGCTGTACAGTGTGTTCTTTATTAACATACAAAGAGCCAGCTCCGCCCACAACAATTAGTCTGGTATCGGTTTCTTTCAGTAGGTCACATAGCTTTGCTGTATATTCTTTATGTAGAGGAAGAGTTTCTGATGTCCAGGTGCCAAAACAGTTTACAACAGCATCAAAACCATTCAAATCATCGGAAGATAAAGAAGCGATATCCTTTACAACCACATTAACTTTCGGATTGGTAACAGTACCTTCTCTTCTTACAAAAGCAGTAACCTCGAAACCTTTCTTTAAGCATTCATTTAGAACTAAAGAACCAGTTTTACCATTTGCAGCAATTATAGCAACTTTCATAATAACCTCTTTTATTGTAACAACGATTGTTACAATAAATAATATTATCAATATTTATAATTGTCAAATATATTAATCCACATTTATATCTAACTTAATGTATTTAAAATAGATTAATATATATATTCATATAATTCCCCTAAAGAAGATCATATGTATTTGTAACTCTAATAATTACATATATAATATTAAGTATATTCAGGAGGAGCTATGCATTTTTCAACAAGATTTACTGTTGCTGTACACACACTACTTTGTATTGAGTATTTCAAGGATGAAAAAAATACTTCTGAATTTATTGCCTCCTCTGTGGGAGTAAATCCAGTAGTAATTAGAAGAGTTCTTGGCCAGTTAAAAAAAGCAGGATTGATATCTACAGATTCACCTAAAAGCGGTGCAAAGCTTTCTAAAGATCTATCTTCCATAAATCTTTATGACGTTTTCTGTGCAGTAGAAGATGAAAGAAGCCTGTTTACATTCCACGATAATCCTGAGCCAAAATGTCCTGTTGGAGCCCATATTCATGATGCACTAGATCTTGTTCTGTTTGATCTTGATGAAACACTCAAGAACAGAATGTCATCTCATAAACTATCAGATCTAATGACTTCGCTTAATTTCTCGATAAATAAAGCGAAAAAATAAACTGTACAGAATAGTTTGACTTTTGGCTAATCTCGAATATGGCGAGTGAAAAAAAGTCATTTTAAGCAATTGCAGAAAATGACTTTTTAATCGGTTCCAATCCAGGAATTGTGAAAATTCTAGAAAAGCTTACCCAAATAAAGACCTGTAGCAAATTTTGCCGCGGCAAGCAGTCCGTCTCCTAGTTTATCCAGAATCGAGAAGTCATCAGGCTTAGTCTGATTATTTAAAACTTCCCAGTCCTTAGATACAGGATCTTCCTGAAGAACGGCAAATTTTTCCTTAATTGTATTCAGTCTTGAATTTTCGTTGTTTTCATCTGAAGACTTATTGGCAAATTTATCTGAATTCAAAAGAACAGAATAGTCATCAATTAAAGAGACCTCTTTTTCTTCTCTTTTAAGTTCATCTAAAGCCTCAGATGAAGCAGCTCCAGATAGAATGGCAAGAGCTTCAGAAAATTCGTTCTTGGATTTTCTATGATCAACACCATCCAGAGAATGATTTAACCTTAAACCATTCTGTTGGACGCTAGGCGTAGGCCTGTTTACATGTTGAGTAAGTGTTAAAGTAGACATCTGTACCTCCGCGCCGGCAAATCTTGCCGTATAACTACAGGTACAGATATTTATGCAGAAATGATGCCAGATTAGTTCTGAATCTGATATTTCTCAGACTGAAGACGCTCGAAGGTTACTTCCTCATAGCCAGGCTCATGATCCTTTGGATTCTCATCATTGAACTTGTAGCTGGTCTTAACCCATGCCTTCTTGGTTTCTGAATTCTCTATTGAAGAGCCCTTGCGGCAGTCGTTGTAAACATATACGTTATGAATATCATTAACGTTCTTAAGGATGATAGGAGCTTCCTCTCCTGAGGCAAATACGTACCATCCCTGAGTAATCCATTTGGTCTTGTCTGCTCTTGCATTGATAGCCAGTGAACAGTCATCTGAAGTGTCGTTTCTAACTTCAATCATCACATCAGCGCTAACAGCTGAACAAACAAATAATCCTAGTAATCCTGCCAATAAGCCTTTCTTCATAAACCAGCCTTGCTCCCTACATTAAAAATCCTGAATACCTGATGTCTTTATAACAGACATTCTCTAATAGTAAGATCTACTCTCTTAAATATATCTTCCTACAATTAGATTACTGATATAAAAAAATTAGACATAAATCCAAGAGTTAAATCCATTCTAAAACAAATAGTAAATAATTTTTATAAAAAAATAACAAAAATATAAGCAGATTAAAAAAAAGACCTCTGAATTATACAATCCAGAGGTCTTCTCTCAATTTTGTAGCAGAATGCTGTTATTCAGCTGAAGCGTTCTGGCTGTTAACCAGCTTGATTGCATCCTCGTTGTACTTGATATCGCTAAGCTCTCTTGCGCCCATGTGAATCATGGAGTTAGCCTTTTCAACCTTGAACTGAACAAGCTGAGCACGGATGAACTGTGAGTACTTCTCAATATCAGCATCACTTTCAGACTTAACTGACTTTAGAACAATCAGAGTTGGATTGCCCTTGTTTGATGAAATCACACCGCTGTTTTCCTTGTTTACTACAGAGAATACGTCGTAGATAAACTTAGGATCATATGCAGTATCGCCTCTTGCGATGGTCTGATTAGCATTTAACTTAACAACACCGTCGGTTGCAGCATTCTCATTCTTGGCAACAGCTGACTTGATAGCCTCAAGCTTTTCCTGAGCCTTGTCAAAAGCGATTGCCTCTGCAGCAACAGTCTTAACCTCTGATGCAACATCCTCAAACTTCTTCAGGCTTGCATCCTTGTACTCGGTAACATTGATGAATGCACATGCATCGTTACCAAGCTGAATGATGTTACTGTTCTGATTTGAAGTGCGAACATTCTCATCAAATGCAACCTTCTGAACCTCACGGGTATTTAGAGGCCAAGGAAGTGACTCATCACCGAAAGCTACAGCACCTGACTGCTGAACCTTAACCTCAGCCTTCTCTGCTGCAAGATCAAGTGAATCAGGATTCTCGTATGCAAGATCGGTAAAGGTTGAGCTCTTCTGAGTGAATAAATCCAGAGCCTGAGCATCAACAAACTTCTCTTTTACCTGCTCCTTAACATCAGCTAAAGCAGGAATTCTCTCCTTGGTGATACCGTCAAGACGAATGATATGAGCACCGGCATTGTCTACAACAACCTTTGAGTAGCCGCCAACCTTCTCAATTGAGAACAGAGCGATATCAAGCTGTGATGACAGGTTACCCTTTTCAAGGTTGCCTAGAGAACCGTGAGTCTTCTTAAAGTCAGCATCATCTGAGTATTTCTCACCAACTTCCTCAAAAGACTTGCCCTCGTTCAGCATTGCAAGAGCCTCATTAGCCTTCTTCTCGAAATCAGGAGTTGAAGCCTTAATCAGAATCTGTGAGCATTCACGCTTCTGTGGAATGGTAAAGTCGGTCTGGTTCAGATTGAAGTACTCTTCAAGCTTTGCATCATCAACCTTAACCTGCTTCTTTAAGTCATTTACAGAAAGAACAACATAGTTGAACTTAACAGTTGCAGGAGCCATGAACTTGTCATGGTGCTCATCATAGAACTTCTTGATTTCCTCATCTGACAGAGTAATGGTATCTCTGATATCCTTCAGATTGATGCTGTATAAATCAACAACTCTGGTCTGAGCAAACAGCTTTGCCAGAAGCTCAACTTCGTAAGGATAAACAGTTGAAGCAGATCTTAGGATAGGCTCAGCAATTGTTTCCTGAGCTAAAGATGCTCTCATCTGCTGAGCAAAGTAATCTGGAGATGAGCCCATGTTCTTAACAGTTGCCAAGAACAGATCGTTATTGAACTTGCCATCCTTGAAGAAAGCCTTTTCCTTGCGGATAGCTGCCTTAACCTGATCATCACCGATACGAATGCCCTGCTTGTAGGTTTCTGAAGCTAAAGCTGCATTATCAACAAGACGCTCTAGAACCTGCATTCTTAAAACCTTAACGGTCTCAGGATTCTCAAGCATGTCATGAATTGATGGACCATACTGGTTCTGCATTGCTCTAACCTGATCCTGATAGCTTGAATTCCACTGATTAGCAGAAATCTTGATATCACCAATCTCAACAGGATCGGTATTCAGTCTTGGAATCAGGTAATTACCAACACCAGCGAAAATGAAGGATAAAATAATAATCCAGAAAATTATCTTAAAAACTTTTCCATGCGCACCGTCACGCAGTTTATCGGTCAACATTTTTTTATTATCTCCGCAACCTTATGCTTCCTTTTTGGAACAAATTAACACCTGATTTTGACACTCTTGCTCTGTTAAAGCAAGTTTATTCAGGTAATTAGATGAGGTCAGCCACAATACTGAAGTATTTCTTCTGATGCCATGCACTGTTATGTTCAAAGAAATATACAGATGAACAGAACCAGAAGAAATCAGACCTAAAACTAGTCTTTCTTATCGTGTGCTCTGATGTACTCAATAATTGGAGGAAGAAGATCATCCTCAATGTGAGCAATCTTCTGTCTTAGAACAAAAGAGTTATCATCCTTCAGATACTCAAGATTATCCTGACACTCCATCAGCATAGGCAGTGTATTCTCAACACTGATGCATAATGGCTTGATAATCTTCAAAAAAGCCTCTGGATTAACAACCTTGTCTGAATTGATCTGAGGTGCAATCTTCTCAAGAATTTCAATCAGAGAATCTGCAGATTTGAAGATCTTGGTAATCTCATCCTCAATACCGCTTTTCTTTTTGTCGTCTGCAACTTCGTCGTCAAACTTTACAAAATCGTCTTTGTTATTTACCTGATTATCACTCATAACTCAGCGAATAGCCCCACTAATACTAAATAAATCTGTAATCAGACAAAACTCACCTGCCTGATACTGAAAATCTCCTCGTTATGAGGAGATTTATAAGTTAAACGTTTTTCTTTGCTGCTGTAGTCTTCCTGGAAGTTGTCGCAGCTTTCTTATCCTTAAGCTTCCACATGGTGGTTGGCTTGAACTTGTAAGGATCAGAAACAAGCGCTGTCTTCAGAACCTCTTCAATACGGGATACAGGTTTGATGGTCATCTTCTCCTGCACCACATGAGGAATATCCCAAAGATCCTTCTCGTTCTCCTTAGGGATCATTACAGTCTTGATTCCACCGCGCATTGCAGCTAACAGCTTCTCCTTAAGACCGCCGATTGGAAGCACATCACCGCGAAGAGTAATCTCGCCGGTCATGGCAACATCCGCTCTTACAGCATTGCCGGTTAAAGCTGAAACAACAGCGGTAACCATACCGACACCAGCAGATGGACCATCCTTGGGAACAGCGCCCTCAGGAACGTGAACATGAAGATCACAGGTCTCAAAGAAATCTGAATTTAAGTGAAGATCCTTAGATAGAGTTCTTACTACAGTAATAGCTGTAGAAATAGACTCCTTCATTACCTCACCCAGCTTACCGGTCAGCTGATGCTTGCCCTTACCTTCGTTGGCAACAGCTTCAAGCTGAAGAATATCGCCGCCTAATGATGACCAGGACAGACCGTTTACGATACCGACCTTGTTGTCATTTAGCTTAGAGGTGAAGTCATATCTCTCAGGACCAAGCATACGGTGAACATCATCCACGTTGATTGCGGTATGCTTGAACTTCTTGGCCTTAGGATGTGAAATCATCAGATCCTTGATGGTCTTACGGATAAGCTCAGTCAGAATTCTCTCAAGCTCACGCACACCTGCCTCGTGAGTATAATAACGAATCAGGTGTAGCAGAGTCTTATCGTCAATAGAGATTTCCTTGTCTGTAACATGAGCAAGTCTTAACTGCTTAGGCAGCAGATGCTCTTTTGCAATATTGAACTTCTCATCCTCTGTGTATGAGGAAAGATCAATAATCTCCATTCTATCCAGAAGAGGTCCTGGAATATTGTAGGAGTTAGCAGTTGTAACAAACATTACATTGGACAGATCATAGTCAATCTCAATGTAGTTATCCTCAAAGGTTGAGTTCTGCTCAGGATCTAAAACCTCCAGCAGTGCTGATGAAGGATCACCATGTGCAGATGCTGAAACCTTATCAATCTCATCCAACAGGAATAATGGGTTGTTTACACCAACCTTTACCATGTTGGAAATGATTCGACCAGGAAGAGCTCCGATATAGGTTCTTCTGTGACCGCGGATCTCAGCCTCATCATTCACACCGCCTAATGCCACACGAACGTATTTTCTTCCGGTTGCATTGGCAATTGACTTACCTAATGAGGTTTTACCGATACCTGGAGGTCCCATCAGACAGATGATAGGTCCGTGCAACTTGTCAGCACGAGACTGAACTGCCAGATACTCAAGAATTCTGTCTTTAACCTTGGTCAGGCCATAGTGTTCCTTATCAAGGATCTCTTTGGCCTTCTTTAAATCTACGTTGATTGGAGTGCCGTAATTCCATGGCAGAGTTAACAGAGTCTCAACATAGTTTCTTACAATTGAGTACTCAGATGAGTTTACACTCATGGAATTAAGCTTTTTAATCTCTCTTTCAATTCTCTTGTGAACATACTCTGGAGCATTCAGATTCTCATTACGGGTAACCAGATTCTGAATATCATCCTCTTCAGACAGAGTAATGCCAAGTTCCTTCTTGATTGCCTTAAGCTGCTCAGAGAGGAAATACTCCTTCTGATTCTTTTCCATTGAACGCTTTGCAAGATCAATAATGCGGTTCTCAAGCTCTGACTTGTATGAGTAGCCATTTAATAGACTGATGATAATACGGCCTCTCTCAACAGGATTTAGAGTTGAGAGCAGCATGAACTTGGTCTGACTGTCCAGCTTTAGAATCTGGGTCAGCATATCAGTTAGTCTTGAAAGAGATGACTCTTCAAGAATTGCTGTAACCAGATGCTTAGGAACACTGTCCTCAATTAAGGCACGAGAGGTCTTGTCTGAGCTTTCAATAGAATACTCAAGACAGGATTTAAGAACATTTAGAGTGTCATTAACCTCTTTTGGAGAAAGCTCTGGCTCTTCTAAAACCAGCACACGAGCTTTTCTAAATGAAGAACCAGGCTCATCAATTACCTCTAACAGCTTGATTCTGGTATAACCGGAAATCAGGCACTGATAGGTATTTGAATCCTTTTTCTTCATGTTCAGGAGAGTACATAGAACACCAGTCTTATGTAGCTCCTTGAAATCAGGTTTTTCATCAACTTCATTCAACTGACAGAAGACTGCAATATTTGCGTCATCCTGAGCTTTTGCATATTCAAAAGCTGCAATTGAACTCTCACGAGCTGCTGTAATCTGAAGCTTAGAATTAGGTGTAATGATCAGTGCTCTTAAGGTGATAAGAGGCAGGATCATTTCATTGTTCTCTACTTTCTTCTTTCTAGTAGAAGATTTTTTTATAGTTTTGGTTTCAGTCATTATATAGCTAACTACTTTTATTGACGTCCTCATCCAGCCTAAAGAAGGACTCAGACTAGCAGAACAGTTTTACTGTCCTGAGTATTAAGGTTCACGCCACATACCGTTTTTAAAGATAAAGGCGTCAATCTCGGAAAATCCGCTTAAATTTATTTACATATTTATAACAGCAGGAATTATATCATTTTTTCCTGAAGCAAAAATCTTTGTAATCAAGCTTGTAGGCTTAGTCCACATTTTGAAGTGAAATTGCATAATATATTAGAAAACCGTATGCAAAATGCCCCAAAAAACTCAAAATTTCACTCAAATTTCCGAAAGTCTCAGTCATATATATGAGCGCTGAAAAGAAAAATTTCAAGAGGAGAAAAACAAAAAAAGGACAAAGCTTTGAGAAAAAAATACAGATTTATAACAGAGATTAGAAAAATGAAAAGACCTCCATGCGGAGGTCCTGAGAATTAAGAATTAGAAGCGATTTCAAAATCGTTCTTTTTGATAACGAT
>JAZRAY010000316.1:0-9012 GCA_045634805.1 Succinivibrio sp.
CTCACCAGAAGAAAGATGATAATCCAGCAGCCGCAGCTGTTTCAGAAAAACCAGCTATCTAGACAGATTAGCTTGTTATGAATAGAAAGTAACTCTCACAATTTTGTGAGAGTTTTTTGTTTGGAAAACTCTATTCTGAAATAGAATAGAGTTTTTTGATTAGACGTTCTGAATCTTATTTACGATTCGAGTTGTTGATTTACCTTCTACAAAAGGAATAATTACAACCTTGCCACCATTTGCAATTACTTCTTTGTGTCCGGCAATTTCCTCAACCTTGTAATCGCCACCCTTCACAAGAATATCAGGAAGGATTCTTGAAATAAGTTTCTGAGGAGTATCCTCACTGAATGAAACAACATAATCAACAGAAGATAAGCCACTTAATACAGCAATTCTATCTTCTAATGTGTTGATTGGTCGTGAGTCACCCTTTAGACGTTTAACAGAATCATCTGAATTTACAGCAACAATCAGTTTGTTACCAAGAGCCTTAGCCTGCTTTAGATATGTTACATGACCAGGATGAATAATATCAAAACAGCCATTGGTCATTACAACCTTTTCTCCATGAGACTGAAGTTCTCTTACAACCTTATACAGCTCATCCTCAGATAAAACACCGTGAGATTCGGTCTTCTTACCCAAAGCACTCTCAAGCTCCTGAGGTGAAACAGTTGATGTTCCGATCTTGCCAACAACAATGCCTGCAGCACTGTTTGCATATTCACATGAGGTAACAATATCCATGCCGCTAGCAAGACAGGTACCAAGAGTACCGATAACTGTATCACCGGCACCGGTTACATCGTAAACTTCACGGGCATATGTTGGAAGATGAACAGCTTTCATTCCTGGACGGATTAGTGACATACCGTCTTCAGATCTGGTAACCAGAAGCATTTTCAAGTCTAACTTGTTGATCAGAGCAAGAGCTTTCTGCTCAAGATCATCATCATTAGCAACCTTACCAACAACAGCTTCAAACTCTGACATATTTGGAGTAAGAAGGGTTGCCCCTCTGTATTTCTCAAAATCAGTTCCCTTAGGATCGATAAGAGACATAATTCCCAAAGAGGAAGTAATCTCGATCATCTTACTTACTGAAGCAAGAGAACCCTTTCCATAATCAGAGAAAATTACGACCTTTGAGTTTTTTACAGATTCTTTAAAGGATTTTAAAATCATATCCTCATCCAGATTGGAGAAAGAATCTTCAAAATCCAGACGTAATAGCTGCTGATTTCTTGATAGAACTCTGAGCTTGGTAATTGTTGGATGATCTTTTGTCAGAACAAAATCTGTCTTAATTGAATGAGATCTTACGATTTTTTCTAAAATCTCGGCGTTCTTATCTTCGCCTACTATACCAACAAGGTTACAAGGGGCACCTAATGAAGCAATATTGATTGCAACGTTAGCAGCACCGCCAGCTCTTTCTTCCCTGTCGGTTACTCTGACAACAGGTACTGGGGCTTCTGGTGAAATTCTATTACTTGGACCTTTCCAGTAACTGTCCAGCATCACGTCACCAACTACAGTTACAAGACCAGTAAAATTAACTGAATTAGCAGAATTCATCTTATTATTTTCCTAAATAATTCCGGCCTGCATTAAATCATGAAGATTAAATGCGCCTATTGGATGATTGTCCTTATCGGTAACAATCATTGAATTAATCTTAAGCTTATGCATCATTGCAAGAGCATCTGCAGCAAGAGTATCAGCACTTACAACACCACGTACTGAGGTACTCATCAGATCTGAGATATTTGCATTGATAGTTGCGCCCTTTTCCAGAGAACGTCTTAAATCTCCATCTGTGTATACACCAACAAGTTCGTGCTTCTCATTAACAATACAGATAAATCCTAAGGTCTTCTGAGTCATTTCAAACAGAGCTTCCTTTAGGGAAACGGTAGATTTAACTACTGGTATCTCATTACCCTTGTGCATAACATCCTGGCAGTGAACCAGTAGACGTCTGCCTAAAGCACCACCAGGGTGACTCATAGCAAAATCTCGCTCGGTAAAGCCTCTTGATTCAATCAGTGCAACTGCAAGAGCATCACCCATTGCAAGCTCTGCAGTTGAAGATGAAGTTGGAGCCAGATTCAATGGACAGGCTTCCTTTTCAACATGAGCTGAAAGAGTAACATTTGCAGCCTTTCCAAGGCTAGATTCGGTATCACCTACAATTGCGATAAGAGGGATACTTCTACGTTTCAGAATTGGGATAAGAATTTTTAATTCAGAACCTTCGCCTGAATTTGAAATTGCAATTACACAGTCATCCTTGCCAATCATACCTAAATCGCCGTGAGCAGCTTCACCTGCCTGAACGAAGAAAGACTGGGTACCAGTACTTGCCAGTGTGGAGGCAATTTTTGTAGCAATATGACCAGATTTACCAACACCAGTCAGAATAACTTTACCCTTGGTGTTCAGAATAATCTGACATGCTTTTACGAAATTTTCATTGATTGAAGGAATTAAATCAATTAAAGCCTGAGCCTCTTCTTTTAAGACTCTTACACCTGCGTTAATACATGCTTGAGATGACAAAATAGTAACTCCTAACTTTTCAAAGAATTTAGGTATTTTATCACGCGATTAAGTCTCATTGAACAAAAATTAAATTCGAGGACTTGGGTGAGATAAGAAATGAAGGATTTTGAATGAAGTGTCCTGATTGAAGAACAAACAGGACACAGTAAACGATTAGACTCTAGTGGTTTCTTCTAGCAAAATATTTGTTAAACGAAGATCCAGTCCTAAAACAGATAAGGCTTTAATATAATGACCCATAGAAACAGATGGAAGACCATCTTCAATTGAACCTAAAGTTACACGGGTTGTTTCCATAAGTTCAGCCATAGAAGTTGCAGTAATACCTCTTCTAATACGAGCAGTTTTGATGCTTCTGCCTAATTTCTTTAAAGCGCTCTCAGCACTAGCAGATAATTGAATTTGTTTTTTCATTATAATCCATGCTTTATTATTCTAGTGACATCCAACCTCTCACAAACAGAGAGATTTCCAGAAGTGAAACCACTTCATTGGGTTCATGTAAATAATCCGCCCCAAAGGGAAGAACTACAAACATATAGGGCAAGTCATGCCCAATCATCAGCAAAACCAGAAGACTGCATAACAGTCTAAAACCACACAAACAAAAACAACTAATCAAATACTTTTGTTTATTTGGCAGTCCGATTCAACCGACAATTTTTTCTTCAAAGAAGAAACCATAAAAACAAATACCAAAGAGTGACTCAATTGGTATTTATAAGCACATTCTTGAAAGACGCGCATATTATATTAAAAATATTGCACAATGTAATGACAATAATTGAGATATTTTTTTAACATCCCAAAAAACAAAGAAATTTTGTTTACTTATTGTTGTATAAGGATTTTAGTAATGACAAAACTCAGAAAAGTGTCATATATTTTACAAAAATACAATAATGCAACAAAAATAATTTTATGAGTAAGTAATAAGGGAAATTTGTTGATTTAGATGGTGCCCAGAGACGGAATCGAACCGCCGACACGGGGATTTTCAATCCCCTGCTCTACCGACTGAGCTATCTGGGCATAAAAGAAGTAAATTTTTAGATGGTGCCCAGAGACGGAATCGAACCGCCGACACGGGGATTTTCAATCCCCTGCTCTACCGACTGAGCTATCTGGGCAACGGCGGTTATTAAACCATATAGCCGTATTTCAGTCAAGCAATTTATAAAAAAAAATCCTAAAAAAACTTGAAAAATAAGAAAAAAGACCTTGTCCATTTTTATTAAGAATAAAGGACAAGGTCTTTCGATATGTTTTTTATGCGATTCTGTTATTACTTAAACGAATCTGCCATGACAAGCTTTGTATTTCTTACCAGAGCCACAAGGACAAGGATCATTTCTGCCAATATGCATATTTGCATACTGTTTAGCCTCTTCTCTCATTCTCTGCTCTTCTCTTGCAGCTTCAATCTGAGCTCTCTCAGCTTCGGCTTCCTCAGGAGTCTTCAGACGAACCTGAACTCTGCATAAGAATGAAACAACCTGAAGCTTCAGATTCTCAAGCATCTTGGTGAACAGATTAAATGACTGAATCTTGTATTCATACTTAGGATTCTTCTGAGCATAGCCCTGAAGTCCGATACCCTGACGCATATAATCCATTGCAGAAAGATGTTCTTTCCATAATGTATCAATACACTGAAGCATAATCTGACGCTCAAGCTGATGCTGATTATCAGGACCGATAAGCTCACATTTAGCAGCATACTGAGCATGTGCTATATCGATAATCTTTTTACGGATATCAGTCTCAACAAGCTTATCGTCTTCCTTAATCCAGGTATCTACAGGAGCATCAATCAGGTAAGCTCCCTGTAACTCTTTCTTCAGACCTTCAATATCCCAGTTCTCAAGAAGAGAATTTGGCTCGATGTATTTTGAAATGACGCTATCAATAACATCCTCGAAGATATTATGAATAGTCTCAGAGATATCCTCACCATCTAATACGGCATTTCTCTCTTCATAAATAACTTTACGCTGTTCATTAGCAACATCATCATACTCAAGAAGACTCTTACGAATATCAAAGTTTCTGGTCTCAACCTTTCTCTGAGCAGACTCAATTGCTCTTGTTATGAACTTGTGCTCAAGAGGCTGACCATCATTCATACCCATTCTCTGCATGAATGACTTTAGTTTCTCTGAGCCGAAAAGCTTCATCAGATTATCATCCATAGACAGGTAGAATCTTGATGAACCAGGGTCACCCTGACGACCGGCACGACCTCTCAGCTGATTATCAATACGTCTTGATTCGTGTCTCTCAGAACCAATAATATGTAGACCGCCAGCCTTTAGGACAGCCTCATGTCTTTCCTGCCAATCTTTCTTAACCTGCTCAATCTGCTCTGCAGTTGCATTTTCACCTAATGCAAGAATATCAGACTGTAAATTACCACCAAGGATAATATCAGTACCACGACCAGCCATGTTGGTTGCAATGGTAACAGTACCAGGACGACCTGCCTGAGCAACAATATGAGCTTCCATCTCGTGGAACTTAGCATTCAGAACCTGATGCTTAATACCAAGTTTAGTTAGAAGTCGGGATAATTTTTCAGAATTCTCAATTGAAATGGTACCAACAAGAACTGGTCTTCCAGCTTCAACAGTTTTCTTGATATCTTCAACAATAGCAGCATATTTCTGCTCTTCGGTTAGATAAATCAGATCAGCCATATCCTTACGGATCATTGGGCGATTGGTTGGAAGAACAATGGTCTGTAAACCGTAGATCTGCTGGAACTCGTATGCTTCTGTATCTGCAGTACCGGTCATACCGGCAAGTTTCTTATACATACGGAAGTAGTTCTGGAAAGTAATAGATGCTAAAGTCTGGTTTTCTGCATGAACTTCAACCTTCTCCTTAGCCTCTACAGCCTGATGAAGTCCGTCTGACCAGCGACGGCCTTCCATCTTTCTTCCGGTATGCTCATCAATGATTAATACTTCACCATTCTCTACAACGTAATCAACATCCTTCTTAAATAAGGTATGAGCTTTTAAAGCAGCCATTACGTGGTGTAGTAATGAAATATGTTCTGAGCTGAATAGTTTGTCACCCTTTGGAAGAAGGCCAGCTTCAATCAGGCGCTCTTCAATCTTAATCTGACCACGCTCTGTCAGGAAAGCCTGCTTGCTCTTAAGATCAAGAGTATAGTCACCATCTCCGGTATAAGTCTCTGTATCCTCTTTCTCCTGGAAAATCAGACCAGGGATCAGTCTGTCGACAGCCATATAGGCCTGAGCAGAATTCTCAGCAGCACCAGAAATAATTAAAGGGGTTCTTGCCTCATCAATAAGAACAGAATCAACCTCGTCAACCAAGGCATAGTTCAGTTTTCTCTGAACCTTCTGCTCATTTGAATAAGCCATGTTGTCACGAAGATAATCAAAACCGAACTCATTATTGGTTCCGTATGTTACATCACAGGCATAAGCAGCTCTTTTTTCTTCAGGAGACATACCTGGAACGTTAACACCAACAGTCATACCCAACAGAGTATAGAATGGTCTTGACCAGTCACTATCACGCTTTGCCAGATAATCATTAACAGTAACAACATGAACGCCGTTTCCTGATAATGCATTTAAATAACAAGGTAAAAGAGCGGTTAGGGTCTTACCTTCACCGGTTTTCATTTCAGCAATACGATTTGCATTTAAAACAATGCCACCCATAAGCTGAACATCAAAAGGTCTTAAACCTAGAGATCTCTTTGCAGCCTCTCTTGCACAAGCGAAAACTTCAGGTAACAGTGCCTCGTAAGTTTCTCCATTTTCAATTCTGGACTTAAACTTAGCGGTATATTCTTTAAATTCCTCGTCTTTAACGTCTGCAAACTGAGGCTCAAGGGCATTAATTGCCTTAACTATCTTAGACAGTTTTTTAACTGTTCTTTGATTTGAACTACCAATAATCTTGGTAACAATAGAAGTGACAAACATTTTTTATATCTTATTAATTGATCAATTTACGTGTTAAATAAAAACTAGTTTCTAAAAATAACTGTGATTATACCTTATTGAAACTCTGCACGAAAGTCATAGAAAATCTGATTCTACATTCAAAATTTTGCAAAAAAATAACAAAATTGTAATTTTGTGTGCTCGCACGCAATGGATACGCAAAATTGAATAATATATTTTATACACAAACAGATCGTTGTGACGTTAATTTAGGAAAGATAATCGGATGAATTGAAACAGGAAGTATAGATAAAAAAAAGATTTGCTCTAGCAAATCCTCTTCTTTAGTTTGGAGCGGGAAACGAGGTTCGAACTCGCGACCCTAACCATGGCAAGGTTATGCTCTACCAACTGAGCTATTCCCGCATCCGATGTGGGCCATTATAGATTATTTTTCGTTTATGTCAACATTTTTTTTAGATTTTTTTTAATTACACATTTGGTGGTAGCTAAGAAGAACACTATTAGCCCTTCAGAAATTTGAACTTTCCCCCAATTTAATTAAAAACTTTATCTTTGTACTTTTGTTTTTTTGGTAGAATCTATCGTTTACTCAAATATCTACTAGAATTTAAGAGATCTGCCCTGCAGATTTAAAGAGGAAAAATATGACTTTTACGTCTTTTTTACTAAAAACAGTTGAAACCCTTACCCCATTCACTACATTAACATCGCTGTCAGCTAAGTTAACCGATGTTCCAATGGGTAAGTTCACACAGTTTTTAATAAAAAACTTTATTAAGACTTTCAACATTAATTTGGATGAGGTCGCTAATTCAGACATTACCTCATACAAGACTTTTAACGATTTTTTTATTAGACAACTAAAACCTGAGTTAAGACCTATAGATAGCGACTGTATTGCAGTCTGCCCTACAGACGGAACTATAGGCCATGCAGGAACAATTGAAGAGGGAAGACTGATTCAGGCTAAAGGACTGGATTATTCTTTAAAGGCACTGGTTGGTGGCGATGAGCAGGATTCAAAATGTTTTGAAAATGGTAGATTTGCCTGCATATACCTATCACCTGCAAACTACCATAGAATCCATATGCCAATTGATGGCAAACTGGTCAAGACCATCCATGTTCCAGGAAAACTCTTTCCTGTAGGAAAGAATAATATTTCAAACATGCCTGACCTTTATACAGTTAATGAGAGACTGGTTTGTTTCTTTGAAACATCAATCGGTACATTATGTGTTGTGATGGTTGGTGCTGCTCTTGTTGGTTCTATTCACACCACATGGTCAGGAACTATTGACCGAAAGGTTGGACTGGAAATCAAGACATATGAAAATGAAGATATCCGTTATTCAAAGGGTGATGAGATCGGATATTTCAAATATGGAAGTACAGTTATAACTCTCTGGCCAGAAAATGGCGGAGAAGTAGCAAAGGATTTACAGGAGAATCTTCCTGTAAAAATGGGACGTTCAATGATTGTTTAACAATCATTGCCCATAAATGTTTCACAATTGTGATATATCGTAGAATTTAGACATTTGTCTAAAATTGTAGATTATTTTTTATTTTATATTTCAAGATGTTAACAAAAACAGACATTTTAAATTAAAATAAACTTTAATTTACAGTTATAATCATGCTGTTTTTTTTGCTTGCTAACCTTGGTAAATGTCACTTCAGACAGATTAACCAATAGGTATTTAGGAGATTCACGTGGAAAAATATCAAGCCGATGTTGCGATCGTGGGTGCTGGTGGTACTGGTCTTCGTGCAGCTATTGCTGTTGCTCAGGCTGATCCAAAACTAAAAGTTGCACTCATTTCCAAAGTTTACCCAATGCGTTCACACACAGTTGCCGCTGAGGGTGGTGCTGCTGGTGTAGTTCGTGACGACGATTCTTATCAGAAACACTTCGAAGATACAGTTGCTGGTGGTGACTGGTTATGTGAACAGGACGTTGTAGAGAAGTTCGTTCGCCAGGCTCCTCAGGAGTTATACCAGCTAGAACACTGGGGCTGTCCTTGGAGCCGTAAACCAGATGGTGATGTAAACGTTCGCCGTTTCGGTGGTATGAAAGTTCCACGTACCTGGTTCGCTGCTGATAAATCAGGCTTCCACATGTTACACACACTGTACCAGACTTCTGTACAGTTCCCTTCAATTCACCGCTTTGATGAGCACTTCGTTTTAGATCTTCTAGAGGAAGATGGTGAGTGCCGCGGTGTAGTTTGCTATGACCTACAGAATGGTGTATTCCGTCAGATCAATGCTAAGGCAGTATTCTTAGCAACTGGTGGTGCAGGTCGTTGCTACCTATTCAATACAAACGGCGGTATCGTAACCGGTGATGGTATGGCTCTAGCATATCGTCATGGCGTACCTCTACGTGATATGGAATTCGTTCAGTATCACCCAACAGGTCTTCTAGGCTGTGGTCTGTTAATGACCGAGGGCTGCCGTGGTGAAGGTGGTGTCCTATACAATAAGGATG
>JAZRAY010000317.1:0-2602 GCA_045634805.1 Succinivibrio sp.
AAAACGGTATTGCTTCTGTAATGTTCTTTTGTTTCAAAATCCTCTGTTTTAAAAGCTTTTAATTTTTTGGGGGAGTCTGTTTATGCCCGAGGGTATGGTCTGATAGGAATATTTCTGATTGCACTCAAAAAAGGCAGTAGAGAATTAAAAGTCTGGTTAGATGCATCGTAGAAATTACGATGCATAAAAGATTAGTTACCTGAGTTTTGCAGACCTTTTCTGTCATTGCCGCCTACTGATTTTAAGGTCAGTAAGTTCAGCACATAGTAGAGAATGTACAGAACATAAATTCTTGCAATTAAAAACACATATACAGGATTAAAGGCATCATCCTTTTTTAGGATTACTGCTTCAAGGTACATAAGTTTGTAATGAGCAAAGCTGTTTTCAATAATCATTACCAGTACGTACAGAAGAATAAAAATCAGTATGTATACATGTAAATTTTTCAGAATTGCAAATAATGTTAACTTTATTGAACACTTTATGTTTGGAATTTCTTTACAGTTCAGTGCGTTAATATGAGATAAGGTTGCCATTACAATGACAAGAACAAAGAATAAAGCAGCACTTATGCCGAATAGATAGGACATGTGTCTTGCATATTCAATCTGCTCTGGTGTTGCAATCTGCAGTACAGGATTGGTTAAAGCCTTATCTGTGTATTCCTTTAAATACTGTTCAGCTTTTACAGAGATAAGACTGTAAAGTGCATATAGCACTGCACAGTACAGAACCTGTATACACAGGAAGGTCTTAAAGCTGAAGATTTCACCTAAGCTCTTTTTATTGCCTGAATTCTGTTTAGAAAACTCAAGATAATAAAGATTAGATGCAAGATTAGGAAACAGTATTGCAAGAGGCAGCAGGGCAATTCCAAGAATAGGCTGCTTTACCGCTTTTAGTACCGCAGAAAAAATGCCGCCCACAGCGACTGCATGTGGGCGGATAGATTCGATATTCTCTGTCATACTAGATGAATGCAGAAGAAATGATAATCAACATTACCTGAGGAGATAGAATTCTCAGGAACATTACAAATGGATATACGGTTGCGTAACCAATTGAAGAAGCTTCTGCATCCTTGTACATACCATTTGCGTAAGCAAGTGCTGGAGGATCAGTGTATGAACCTGCTAATACACCGCATAGAACCAGGTAGTTGATCTTGAATACCTTGGCACCGATGAATCCAACAATCAGTAGAGGGATGATTGAAATCAGGGTTGCCCATGCCATCCAGTGAAGACCTAAACCGTTGGTCAGAGTCTCCCAGAAACCATTTGCACCAGCTCTGATACCTACGATTGTCAGGAACAGGGTAATACCGATTTCCTTAAATGCAGACAGTGCTGAAACAGGAAGTCTCCAGTGCATTACGTTCTTGGTCCACATGTCACCGAATCTTGCAAGCATAATTGCACAAACAAGAGTACCACCGATAACACCTAGCTTCATAGGAGCAGGAACACCTGGAATTGGAATAGGTACAGAACCTAATAGCATACCTAGGAACAGACCGATGAAGATTGGCATCATTGGAACGTGGTTCATGGTTGTTGATGAGTTACCTACAACCTTACCAGCCTTACGAATGTTCTCCATGGTACCAACAACGTTGATTTCGTCGCCAAGAGCAAGACGTAAATCAGGAGTTGGCATAAACTGAATACCAGATCTGAACACACGAGAAATAACTAAGCCGAACTGATTCTCAAGATCAAGCTCTGCAAGAGTTCTACCCATTACATGGTTGTTGGTGATGATCAGATGACGTACAGAAATTGTTGAACCGTGGGTGGTTAGAACGTCCTTGGTCTCAGTACCGATTGCCTGAGATGCCTTCTGAACATACTTGGCGCCACCAACTAAGTGAACGATATCGCCCTGCTTTAGAATCAGATCTTTAGTAGGAACTGATAGTTCACCGTCTCTCTTGATACGAGAGCAGATTACGGTACCGTCTGCAACACATGGAATGTCGTTGATGGTCTTACCGAAGTAATCTGAGTTTTCGATTTCAACGTTAGAAACGATAGGAGTATCAACACCACGACCTTTGCTTTCTGCATAAGCGCTTCCCTCACCCTCAATGCTGATGTGGAAAACTGCTCTTAGAAGAATCATGGTGATAAGAATTGAGCAAACACCAAAAGGATATGCAACAGCATATGCCTGTGGAACAGTCTTGGTGTCAAAGCCTAGAGCAATTGCATCTCTTCCTGAAGCCTGAATCTGTGCTGAAAGGTCATTAACCATCGCAATAGCAGCAGATAGAGCTGGAGTATTGGTGATACCACCTGAATACATACCAACCATTGCATCTGGAGTTACGATTCCACAGTAGAACATGGTTAATGAAATAGCGCAACCTAAAACGATGATTGAAACAGCCAGAGTGATAAGCTTTAAGCCGCTACCTCTTAAGGCAGCGAAGAAGCTTGGACCAACCTGAATACCGATTGCGTATACGAATAGCATCAAACCGAATTCCTGAAGGAAGTGAAGAATTGTTTCTTCTGATGTTGCAGCTCCGGTTGCTGAAATTAGATCAAATCCGAAATAAGCGTGTGCCATGTGACCGACAAAAATACCTGAGAAT
>JAZRAY010000318.1:0-5249 GCA_045634805.1 Succinivibrio sp.
TTATTTTTTGGAGGTGTATTGTACTCCAAAAACTTATTTCTCCATAATCAAAGAGAAACAAGCTGAATTTAAAGACTATTTCTCTGCTTTGGGAAAGCTTTCAACTTCTTCAGATCTTCGGAAAAAAATGCATACCGCAAAAACGAAATGAGGATGTCTTTCTAGTTTGAAGAACATCCTCATTCAGAGAATAAAATCTTTTTATTTAACTACTCTTCTTTGATTCTAAGAGCTTCCACAGCCTGCTCAAGTTCAGGAGGAAGTGGAGCCTCCACCTTAAGCATCTTTCCATCAGCAGGATTTAGGAAGGTGATCTTGAATGCGTGAAGGAACATTCTCTTAAGACCAATGGATTTTAAGTAGGCATTAAATTCCTTATCACCATACTTTTCATCTCCGCCAACAGGATGCTTTACATAGGCAGAATGTACACGAATCTGGTGGGTTCTACCTGTATGAGGCATTGCAGCCATCAGAGTAGCACCATTTAAAAACTCAACCACATCATAGCCGGTTGAAGAAGGAGCTCCATTTTTAAAGCTTACCTCAACCATACGCTCGCCTGATCTCAGTTCATTTCTAACTAGAGGAGCATCTACAAGATGAACTCGTCTGTCCCATTTTCCAGGAACCAAAGTCAGATAACGCTTCTTTACAATTCTCTGACGGAACTGCTCATGAAGATTTCTCAGAGCAGATCTTCTCTTGGCTACGATAAGACAGCCTGAGGTCTCTTTATCAAGTCTATGGGCAAGTTCTAAAAATCTCTGATCTGGCTTTAGAGCTCTTAGAGCTTCAATAAGACCAAATTCAATACCGCTGCCGCCGTGAGCAGCCAGACCGGCAGGTTTATTTACAACCAGAAGATCCTCATTTTCAAACAGGATTCTATCCTTCAGATCCTGAACCAGATGAAGATTTGAAGATGGAATAGTAACAGGGCCTTCTGTAACGGTTACAGGAGGAATACGGATTACATCACCAGCCTTTAGCTTATATGAAGGTGATACTCTTCCCTTGTTTACACGGACCTCTCCTCTTCTAAGAATTCTATAAAGCATACTTCTAGGTACACCCTTTAAAACTCTTGCAAGATAATTGTCCAGTCTCTGACCTTCGTCATCTTCATTAGCGGTGTTATAACTTACACCGTGTGATACAACGTGTTTATCTGACATAAAAATCCCATTAAAAAACTTGCACACATTGTACATTAAAACAAAGCTGATTTGATTTTAATTTTTCCTTAAAAATCAAGCTTACTAAAAACATGTCAACAGATTCAGATCCCATTTATGCAAAAAACAGAGAAAAAAAGAAAAAAAATCAGGAGAATTTATATCCTGCTGACAGACAAAAAAAATGAAATATATTAAACAACAAGTTAGTATTTTTTTATGCAAATTTTTTCATAGATACGTTATAAATCAGCATTCAAAAACAAAAGAAAATAGCTTATAAAACAAGTAATAAGACTTACAGAAATTCACTGTATTGATACACTTCAAAAAAAACAACAATTTTGCACTGCCAAGATAAGTTTACAGCCCTCTTTTGTGGCATAATATCGGCGGCGAAGTGCGATAATCGCTTTGTTCATGATTTCAACTCGCCTTATAACTAATCCGAAGTCTGCAAGGGATGCCTTGCGTCTTTATGCGATAAAGCAAAAAAAGATAAAGACTGACGATTAAGGTTGCCAATAAATAGACCCCACTTTTTTGAAAGTATAGGCGCGTCATTTAAAGGTGTAAGAAAAACTTGTTTTCAATGCATTGGCTCTGCCGGAAGGCTGCTTATAACAGAGCCTGGTGGGGTTTTGCATTTTGAAAACCACAAATTTAGGATGATTTCTCGTGAAGAGAATGCTTATTAACGCAACACAGCTTGAAGAAATCCGTGTTGCTTTAGTCGATGGTCAGAAGCTGTATGATCTAGACATTGAATCTCCACAGCACGCCAATAAGAAAGCGAACATCTATAAGGGAACCATTACTCGAATCGAGCCTAGCTTAGAAGCTGCTTTTGTCGATTATGGTGTTGACCGCCACGGCTTTCTTCCATTAAAAGAAATTGCACGCGAGTATTACCCAGCAGGCACCAATTTCAATGACCACGCTTCAGTTCGTTCCGCTCTAAAGGAAGGTACTGAGGTTATCGTTCAGATTGAAAAAGAAGAACGCGGTCTAAAGGGTGCAGCTCTTACTACGTTCATTTCTCTAGCTGGCAGCTATCTGGTTCTAATGCCAAACAATCCACGTGCAGGCGGTATTTCCCGTCGTATCGAGGGTGAGGACAGAACCGAGCTTAAGGCTGCTCTAAAGGGACTTACCGTACCAGAGGGTATGGGCGTTATCGTTCGTACTGCAGGTGTAGGTAAGAGTGCAGAGGAATTAGAATGGGATTTATCCATTCTGACCAAGTTATGGAGCATGATTAAACAGGCTGCATCAACCCGTCCTGCACCATTCCTAATTCATCAGGAATCAAACATTGCTCTAAGAGCAATCCGCGATTACCTAAGACCAGATATCGGCGAGATCCTTGTTGACAGTGAAGATGCATACAAGCAGATCCTTCACTACATCGAGCTTGTAAGACCAGAGTTTGCTTCAAAGGTACATCTGTACAATGGAGACATTCCTCTATTCAGCAAGTTCCAGATCGAAAGCCAGATCGATACTGCATACCAGAGAGAAGTAAGACTTCCTTCAGGTGGTGCTATCGTTATCGATCCTACTGAAGCTCTAACCTCTATTGATGTTAACTCAGCAAAGGCAACCCGTGGCGGTGATATTGAAGAGACTGCTCTTCAGACCAATATCGAAGCTGCAGAGGAAATTGCAAGACAGTTAAGATTAAGAGACGTTGGCGGTCTTGTTGTTATCGACTTCATCGATATGACTCCACTGAAGAATCAGCGTGAAATCGAAAACAGAATGAGAGATGCAGTTCGTCAGGATAGAGCACGTATCCAGTTCAGCAGACTGTCTCGTTTCGGTCTTTTAGAAATGTCACGTCAGAGACTGCGTCCTTCTCTAGAGGAGAGCAGCTCTCATGTATGTCCTATGTGTAACGGTCAGGGTACCTGCCGTGATACTCAGTCTCTAGCTCTGTCAATTTTAAGACTGATTGAGGAAGAGTCACACAAGGAGAATGCAGGTGACGTATTCGCAATTGCATCAGTTGAAGTAGCAACCTTCATTCTAAATGAGAAGAGAGCTGCTCTTGCTGCAATTGAGGAAAGAACTCAGACCAGAATTACCATCATCCCTGAAAAGACCTACATGCCTCAGGAATACCAGGTAAACCGTTGCATCCAGACTCCAACCAGCAAGGAAAGCAACATTCACAGCCTGGAAGTTCTACGTGAGCTTGATAAGGATAATCGTCAGAAGGCAGAGAATATCCTTGAGAATCCTCTACTTCAGAAGGTTGTTCAGAACGTTGGTACCAGCAATGCTCCAAATGACACACCTGCAATCAACGGCGATATCATTTCTTCTACCATGACTGCTCCAAAGATTGCAGCCCAGAAGAAGGATTCAAAGAACGGTCGCAGCAAGGTTCAGGATGAGCCAGGTTCAATCATAGGTTCAATCAAGTCATTCTTCGGTTCTCTATTCGGAGCCCAGAAGAAGGAAGAAGAGCCTGTTACCAAGAAGAACAGCAAGGGTTCTCAGAAGAAGGGTCCTAAGCAGCGTTCTGAAAACCAGAACAAGCGTGGACAGAGAAATTCTAATAAGCAGAACTCTCGTTCAGCTCAGGCTAAACAGGAGAAGGCTGAGCGTGCTGAAAAGGCAGAGCGCAGTGAAAAGACTGAGAAGGCTGAAAAGCAGTCTCGTCAGGATGCTAATGAAGCTCCACAGCGTCAGCCAAAACAGCAGAGACAGCGTAAGGCTCGTAACAACGCAGCAGAAGATGCTCCAGCAAAAGAGCCACGTTCACGTCGTCAGCCAAAGGAATCAGCTCCAAAGGAAGAGCGCAATGAACAGCGTTCATCTGCAGAGACTCCAGCTCCAAAGCCAAGAAGAATCAGTACTCCTCCAAAGCCAAAGGCTGCAGAGTCTAAGATTAAGGAAGTAAAGCCTTACAAGACTCCTAAGAGAGAATATACTGAAGAGCAGATGGAACAGGGAAAGGATTTCTCAGTTGACTTCAGCAACATTCCTTCAGGCCGTGATATCCATGAAGACCTTCACATTGAATACTCAATCAAGGTTGGCGGACTTCGTGATGCAGAATTAAACGGCATCGAGGGAATCTCAGAGCCTACTGTTGATCCAGTTGATTATTCAAACGTTCCTTCAGGAAGAGATTTTGACAAGGGTAATGCTGTAGAAACTTCACCTAGAGCTGGTGGTTTAAACGGTAAGACCTCAAGCGCTGCTACCAAGATTATTGATACTCAGCGTGATACAGATCCTTTCATTGAGAACTAACGTTTAATACATAATACAGATTAAAGCCGGTAAGTAAAATTACCGGCTTTTTTTATGGTAGTATTTTTTTCAGATTTTTTTAAATAAATCAAAGCTCTGTTGTAGATGAGTATTGATATACAAATCTGTAACTAAAGCTTAGTCTCAGCAAACTTTACTGTATACAGTAAATTGAGCTACGTTATGGAAGAATATATAGTTACGTCAGAATGTTCTACCTAGTTCTGACCTCTAAGGTCTATGATTAAACAGTTTTCACTGAAAACAGTGTTGTAGACAACAAACCTTTCAATAACATTGACGAAGGTAGCATTTAACAGTTTTGCAGGATCTGGCTTACAGCAATAAACTGCAATTTTTAAAGGATTAAATTATGATTTATGTTTTAAATTGCAAAGGTGTACCAATCATGCCGACTACTCGGCACGGTATGGTAAGACGTTTGCTCAGAGAACATAAAGCAAAGGTAGTTAAAAGATGTCCATTTACAATTCAGCTTAATTATGAGTGTGCAAACATTACCCAATCTATCACTCTTGGTGTAGACACAGGATATGAAAATGTTGGTATTTCTGCATGTACTGAGAAAAAGGTTCTCTTTGAAGCTAAAGCTAAAATCAGAACTGATATGGTAAAGCTCTTGTCTACAAGAAGAGAAACAAGACGTACTCGTAGAGCAAGAAAGACAAGATATCGCAAAGCTCGGTTTCTAAACCGAAATCGTGCAAAAGGTTGGCTACCACCATCTATCAGAGCTAAGGTTGAATCTCATTTGAGATTAGTTGCAAAAGTTCACGAAATTTTGCC
>JAZRAY010000319.1:0-4850 GCA_045634805.1 Succinivibrio sp.
ATAAAAAAAAATGTAGACAAAATGCACTCTTATGCCTTATATAGCAGTATTTAACGATGCACAAAATAGTGGCAGATTAAGAAGTTAAAAACTGACAGAAAAATAAGAATGTGCAAAAAAAAAGAGTATTTGTACTCACTATTCAATTAAAAGGATTGTTACTCTCCAAAAACAGTCCTGATACACACCTCAGAAAAAAAATCAGTTAAAAATCATGGCATTGAAAGATTTTGCACAAAGATATGGCAATGACATTAATTTAAGCGATTTTCATCACATAAATTGTTACAATATACGCGCTTTTTAGGGTAACCACCCTCCATTAAAGTCACTCACATAATCTATAGGAGCATATCTTAATTATGGAACCCCTCTTACGTCCAATCAAAAGAGCCTTAATAAGTGTTTCCGATAAGGAAGGCATTGTTGAGTTTGCACAGGAACTTGAAAAACGCAATGTTGAAATTCTGTCCACTGGCGGTACCGCAAAGCTGCTGACAGAAAAAGGAATTAAGGTTATAGAGGTATCTGATTACACCAAATTCCCAGAAATGATGGATGGCAGAGTCAAGACACTTCATCCAAAGATTCACGGAGGTATCCTGGGTCGCAGGGGAATTGATGAAGACGTAATGAACGAACATGATATCAAGCCTATCGATCTAGTTGTTGTAAATCTCTATCCTTTCGTAAAAACTGTTTCTGATCCTAACTGTCCTCTTGAAAAAGCAATTGAAAATATCGACATCGGCGGCCCAACCATGGTACGTGCAGCTGCTAAGAACAACAGAGATGTTGCAATTGTTGTAAGAGCATCTGATTATGCTCGCGTTCTATCAGAGATGGACCAGAACAACGGTTCTCTAACCTGGGCAACCCGTTTTGATCTTGCAATCGCAGCTTACGAGCACACTGCAGCATACGACAGTGCAATTGCAAACTACTTCGGCACCAAGGTTCCAGATTACGGTATTACCGACGGTACCCAGTCAACTCTTCCAAGAACCTTAAATCTGAACTACACCAAGCTGCAGAGCATGCGTTATGGTGAAAATCCACATCAGAAGGCAGCCTTCTACGCAGATATTGATGCTCATGATGCAGGTATTTCAACCGCTAAACAGATTCAGGGTAAAGAGCTTTCATACAACAACATTGCAGATACAGATGCTGCAATCGAGTGTGTACGTCAGTTTGACGAGCCTTGCTGCGTAATTGTTAAGCATGCAAATCCATGCGGCGTAGCTTTAGGCAAGAATTTAACAGAAGCATATGAAGATGCTTTCAACTGCGACAGCGAATCAGCTTTCGGCGGTATTATCGCTTTCAATAAAGAGCTTGACGGTGCTACTGCAAAGGCTATCGTTGACAGACAGTTCTGCGAGGTTATCGTAGCTCCATCAGTTACAGAGGAAGCTAAGGCAGAAGTTGCACGTAAGAAGAATATCCGTCTTCTTGAGACCGGTGAACTTGGTCAGGCTAAGCCACGTTATGACTTCAAGAGAGTAAACGGCGGACTGCTGGTTCAGGAAGCAGATCTTGAGGTTGTAAATAAAGAGAATCTTAAGGTTGTAACCAAGAGAGCTCCTACCGAGGATGAAATGGATGAACTGTTATTTGCCTGGAAGGTATGTAAGTTCACCAAATCAAACGCTATCGTTTACACCAACCACAAAAAGACTCTGGGCATTGGCTGCGGACAGACCAGCCGTGTATTCTCAGCAAGAATCGCATGTCTGCGTGCAGAGGATGCTAAGCTTTCACTAGAGGGTGCAGCACTTGCATCAGATGCATTCTTCCCATTCCGCGATGGTGTAGATGCAGCTGCAGCTTCAGGCATTAAGTGCATTATTCAGCCAGGCGGTTCAATCCGAGATCAGGAAGTAATCGATGCTGCTGACGAGCACGGAATTGCAATGGTATTCACTGGAATGCGTCACTTCAGACACTAATACGGAGCGCACATGAAAGTTTTAATTATCGGAAACGGCGGCAGAGAACACGCTCTTGCATGGAGAGCAGCAAAGTCTCCTTTAGCCGAGAAGGTATATGTAGCACCAGGTAATCCTGGTACTGCATCTGAGGACAAAATGGAGAACGTTAACATTGCAGTTAACGACATTAAAGGTCTTGTTGAATTTGCTAAAAAGGAAAACATCGGCCTTACCATTGTTGGACCTGAAGCTCCTTTAGTTGAAGGTGTTGTTGATGAGTTTGAGAAGAACGATCTGAAGATTTTCGGACCTTCAAAGGCTGGTGCTCAGCTTGAAGGCTCAAAGTCATTCACCAAGCACTTCTTGAAGCGTCACAATATTCCTACTGCTGCATATGAGGTATTCACCAAGGCAGATGAGGCTGAGGCATACATCAAAAAGATGGGCGCACCTATTGTTATCAAGGCTGACGGTCTTGCTGCAGGTAAAGGTGTGGTTGTTGCCATGACTGAGGCAGAGGCTATTGAGGCTGTTCACTCAATGCTGGATGAGCATCAGTTCGGCGATGCATCAGCAAGTGTTGTGATTGAAGAGTTCATGGAAGGTGAAGAGGCTTCATTCATTGTTATGTCTGATACCATCAATGCTCTTCCAATGGCAACCTCACAGGATCACAAGCGTGTAGGTGATGGTGATACCGGTCCTAACACCGGCGGCATGGGTGCATACTCCCCTGCTCCAGTTGTTACCGATGAGGTTTACAAGCGTGTAATGGACAAGATTATCTACCCTACTCTTAAGGGTATGGCAGAGGATGGTATTCCATACCGCGGATTCCTGTACGCAGGTCTTATGATTGACAAGGCTGGTAACCCACGCGTAGTTGAATTCAACTGTCGTTTCGGTGATCCAGAGACTCAGCCAATCATGATGAGAATGCAGTCAGATCTAGTTGATCTGTGTTTACATGCATGTGATAACGACGGCTTAAAGGGAATGGATATCAAATACGATCCAAGACCAGCTATCGGTGTTGTGCTTGCTGCAGAAAATTATCCAGCCTCACCACGTAAAGGTGATAAAATATCTGGACTGGATCACAAAACTGCAGATGATATCAAGGTATTCCAGGCCGGTACAAAACAGGTTGGAGATGATATCGTAACATCAGGCGGCCGTGTTCTGTGTGTAACAGCTTTAGGCGATGACGTAGCCCAGGCTCGAGCAAAAGCCTATGAGCACATTAAAAACATTCACTTCGATGGCATGTTCTTCAGAAATGATATTGCATGGAGAGCACTGAATCGATAGAAAAATAAAGAGGTATATAAGTGACAGAAGAGATCATAAAACAAGCCATTCTATTTTGTGTAACTTTTGTCGCTAACCTCTTTGCCAGTGTCTCCGGTGGAGGCGCTGGTTTCATTCAGTTCCCGATGCTGATTCTTTTAGGTCTGCCTTTTGCGACCGCATTGGGAACTCATAAGGTTGCCGTAGTCTTTTTAGGCATCGGTGCCATCTCAAAGAAAAAGTTTGATCCTACCTTTAAATTCGACAAGACAGTTTCCCTTATCATGCTGCTTGCTGGCTGTACCAGTGTTGTTGCAGGTTCTATTATCATTGTTTCTGTTCCATCTGATATCGCACAGATTGTCCTGGGCTTTATCGTGATTGCATCAGGTATCTATACCCTACTCAAAAAATCCTTTGGTGCAGCAAACCTTGAGAACAGATCAAAGCTCAGAACCATCATCGGAACCATCTGCATTATTCTTGTGGGCTTATTCTCCGGCTCTCTGTCATCAGGAGCAGGACTGTTTGCAACACTCACACTTGCAGGTGTATTCGGTCTTGAACTTAAACGCGCAATCATGCACACCATGATTTTCGTGGCAACAATCTGGAATGCCGTAGGTGCAGTTACAGTAGGAGCATTAACCGAAATCCACTGGCAGTGGATACCAGCAATGATAATTGCAGCTTTTACAGGAGCCTATCTGGGTACAACTCTACTGACAAATCTTCCAACAAAGAAGGTTAAGTTCATCTTCTCTATTGTTTCAATTCTGTCTGGAGTAATTCTGATTGCCGAAGGTTACCTGAAGTAGCCATTGAGATTCACAGGAAGGTCTGACTCTGCACAAATCGACACAGAGTCAGCAAATAGTAATGAGGATTAGAGTCTAGTCTTTTTCAACAGCAATACCGATATTGCTTACACCGTTGTTGAATGCCAGAACCTTAAGTTTCTTAACCAGATCCTCGCCTCTGGAGGATTTCTCAAGCAGCTCGTATAGAGAAACCTGGAAGTTAACCTCATCATCAACACTCTGCATTTCACGCAGCTCTTCATCAGAGTATTCTCTGTCAGTCTCCTGCTCAATCTTACGAACAACGCCGCTTAGAGATGCACGGCTTGCCATTTCAGCCTCTTCGCCTTCATGAAGAATAATGGCAATGATTGCAGCAGATAGAGATAAGGTAGCATCAAGAGAGAAAAGATCACCTACAGAAAGGTCGTTCTTTTCATCATCAAGCATGTATGGTTCAAACTCGTCTAAAACCTTTTCCAGATCGATTGTATTGAACTTGTCGGTGTGAAACTCCCAGAGAGTATCTAAAGTTTTATTGAAGGCATGAATACCGCCGCTGATATTCTCTACCTCAGCCCACAGAGCATAATTAGGGTACTGTCTTTGAGCCAGTACTAATGCAAATAAGCTCTGACGCCATGGAGACATCTTTGCGAGCATATCATAAAACTTCTCACCAAAAATCATAGAAAACCTCATAAAAAAACTGTTGGCTAATATTAACACTCAGAGGGAAAAAATAGAAACAAATCTGAAATCGGCTGCAGAGATTTTTTTGAATGATATCGCAAAAAGGAGTCCGAAAATTAAAATAATTTCATTT
>JAZRAY010000320.1:0-3167 GCA_045634805.1 Succinivibrio sp.
GGTACTGGGGTTACCCACTATCCATCGGTCTTATGATTATGTCTGCAGCTATAACCTATTTCTTCTTCAGAAAGAAAGGCTGCCTATAGTAGATTCAGACTTTAAAAAATTTAGTTACGAAAAAGGCTGGGATAAAATCTCAGCCTTTTACATATCTGACAGATACTTTATAAAAACTACTTAATAAGTCCCTGCTCTTTTGCCCTTTTAACAATTTCCTTAAAGGCAACTACAGAATCATAGCTTGTAGAATCAGCAAGTCTTAGTACATCATCTTCAGACAGGTATAGAATTCCTGAAACCTCACTCTTCTGTCTTACAGTGATACTGTCAGTGATGGCAAGATAGAGATAACCGTAGAAAAAGCGCATGCCGCTCTTTGAGATAATCTTGTGAGGACCGAAACTGTGGAATTCACAGGATGGTAAATCCGCATCCACACCAATCTCTTCTAAAAGCTCTCTTTTGGCACTTAGAATTTCATCCTCACCATGCTGCATGACTCCACCGACTACAGCATCAAAGGTACCTGGAGAATAATCCTTGCACAGAGTTCTGATTTCAATCAGAAACTTGCCGCTGTGATCCATTACCGCAATATAGGATGCTCTGTGAGGAAGCTGATCTTTTCTCATTTCCTTACGGGTAACAGTTCTGATGATGTTATTGTCCTCATCAACAATATCTACTAATTCGGTTGCTGACATGATTTATTCTCCAAAATTTAATTAAAAAGATTATAATTTCAAAAATCGAAAATGTGACGGATTTTTTTATGGTAAGAGAAAACAGAAACGACATTATTTCACTTGAGGAAAAGATTGCCTGGCTTGAAGATATCATCGAAAGACAGTCAAAAGAACTAAGTGATTTATATGACAAGATGGATAAACTAGAGCGACAGTTTAAGGTTCTTTATTCTAAGGTTGGAGATCCTTATGCAACCCGTTCTCAAAAGGATGAAGTTCCGCCACCTCATTATTAGTCTCAAGGTATATATATGAAAAAACTAGTAATTCTTCTGCAGCTTTTTGCTGTGATGTTCGTAACCGCCTGCTCTAACGGTGAGCATGTTGTTGATTTAAAATCCCCTATCGAAGTTGTTTCAGACGGTACAGGTCCAAAGGTATGCATCGCTGATGTTACCGACAACCGTCTGTTTGTTGGCAATGAGAATCAGCCAAATCTGCCATCAGGTGAGATTTTAAGCCCTGATTACAAATCACGTGCCTATGCAAGATTAAAGAACAGCTTTGGCTCTCAGACCGGTGCAATGCTGCTGCCACGTGACAAGACCGTAACCATGGTTGTAAGAGAGGTTTTAGAGAGAGCTCTGAGCGATGACGGTTATACCGTTGTACAGGACAGCGCAGCTGAGGATACCGACACCATTATTATGGCTGTAAGCATCAAGCAGTTCTGGACCTGGGCTGGTCTTCAGAAGATCAACGATAACATCAACAGCGATATCGAGCTTGATGTATATACCCAGAATCAGGGTAATCAGAAACACTTTAATCTTAAGAACAGACAGACCAGAAAAGTGCTGACTGATACCAGAACTCTTTACAAGACAACTACTGAGCAGTCTTTAGCAAACATCTACAATCTTGCTTTAGAGAAGTTCAGAAACCTTCAGTAATCATTTATTCACACAAGCCTCAGATTAAAACATCTGGGGCTTTTTCATATCTTCAGTCTATCCTCTACTCCATTCACTTATCTTAAAAACACTATTTTTGTATCATCCCCTTAATTATTAAACGAAAATTAGTAACTTTTTTCGCTTATAGAGCCTCAATAAAATTGAAAAAATGCCCTCTCAAAGCGTATAATGTTCATTCAGTTTTTATTTATTTTGATTATTGATTATGAAAAAAATGCTTATCGCAGTTGCAGGTTCACTTGCCCTGCTTGCAGCTGGCTGTACATCACTTCCAGAGGGCGCTCGTAAGATGACTCTGAATATCAACTCAGTTGAGTTTCAGAATAAAAACAATGTTGAAGGCTTTTTAGTTGATTACACTGTTCATCACTCATCTGCCGAACCAATGCCAATTGACAAGGTTAAAATCAATATCAAATTAAATGGCAGAGAAGCTGCTAATTATGTAAATGACAATGAGTTCCTCATCCAGCATCTTGAGGACAAGCAGTTTCAGACATTTGTTCCTGCCAACAAGACCTATGCTGTTGCAAAGAAGAGTCTGATTTCAAATCCAATGCTTCAGCTGCAGGTTGATGCAACTGTTGAGATTATCGTTGATGAGAACAGCAAGCACGCTGAGTCTGCATTCAACGTCAAGAAAAACTATAAAGGTATAATCCATGGCACAGCTAACTAACGCAGACTACAGAAAGAATTCTTTCGAACCAAGAATTGCTGTTGTACAGTTAATCTTCGGTATCATCTATGGATTCGTAACCGGTATCGGTATCATTCTGGCTTTCAGAGTACTTGAGGCAACTGGTCAGCAGCCATGGCTTCAGTATTTCTTTGTTGTGCTGTTTGGTATTCTTGCCGGCAAGAGCTTCTATATCTATGCAAAGACACGTATTGCACAGAATACAGGTATACAGGTGGTTGCCAAGGTTGACAACATCGTTCCAACCCACGGTATCACTATCGTTGAAGGTATGCTGAATATGCCTGATGGAACCACTCTTCCAATCGAGAGCCGTTTTGCAGGCGAAACTGTTGCCCACGAGCTGAAGAGATTCTTAGATGAGAACAAGACCAAGAAGCTTCCAGCTTTACTGGTTAACAAGGATACCAAGCATCCAAAGGGACAGTTCCTGGTTAAGACACGTGCAGGACACCTTGATCCTGAATACATGAATTCATTAAAAACAAGTAAATAATAATTAGGATTTTCATATTATGAGTCTTTTAAGTACAAAAGAAATCCTTGCAGGAAAAGTTGCTATCGGAGAAAAAGTAACTCTTGCAGGCTGGATTCGTACCCGTCGTGATTCAAAGGCCGGCTTTTCATTCCTGGCTGTTAACGATGGTTCTGGTTTTGATAACGTTCAGGTTATTGCTCAGAATACTTTAGATAATTATGAGTCAGATATTTTAAGACTGACCACCGGCTGTGCCGTTGTAGTTGAAGGTACCTTAAAGGCTTCTGAAGGTAAGGGTCAGGCTTATGAGGTATTAGCAGACA
>JAZRAY010000321.1:0-2307 GCA_045634805.1 Succinivibrio sp.
CCTCATTCCTCAAAAAATGTTATGTAAATCATATCATATTTTTACTGAAGAAGCAAATATTTTGTTGGATACATAATTCTCCGCGTCGGTGATCATACATCAAAGCTTCCAGGATTAAATACTTCTATTCATCCATTAATAAGACGCTTGAGATAGGTGTTTTATTTCAAGAAATATTATATTTATCGTCATTTAATTCCTATGCGGGAAACTGTGTTATTTGTTAGGATCTATAATCGGGAAACAGTATGTGATCAGGAAAGCCCTGGGGTTCGTCTTGCGATGATCCCCAGGGCAAAGTTATTCATTCTGCAAAATAGAAGCAGAATATGGTCCTTTGGAAAAATACAGATGATAAGGAATAAAAATGGATATTAAACTGAATGACACTTCAATGTCAGGCGTGGATATTCTCTCAATAAACGGAAGACTCGATGCTTTAAACTCATCCGTCCTGGAAGAAAAAGTTAATCCATTAACAAAGAATGACAAGACCAGCTCTCTGATCTTTGATCTTGCTGGACTGGAATATATAAGTTCCGCAGGTCTGCGTGTTATCTTAAAAACAGCAAAAGACTGTAAAAATACTAGTAAAAAACTATTTTTATGCGGTCTTACTGATAATGTTTCCGATGTTTTCAAGATATCAGGATTTGATCTGATTTTGGATATCAAGCCAGATCTGAATTCAGTAAAAGAAGCATTGAACAGCTGATAGGCATTAAATTGGTCTTTAAATCAAAACTCTTAACACTGGCAATTTTAGGAGCAGTAATCCCCTGCTCTTATGCTGAGGTCACTCTTAATGTGGAGGAGACTGAAATCTACGCTGTTCCTTTTAATCAGGAAAATGCAGTGGAACGCCGTATCGATACTCTCGATGTCAATAAGCTCTCAAAATATGCCTATCTTCTGAGAGCCAACCACATGGTTATGCCTTCATACGGACCTAAAACCTCAAAGGATGTTAAGAAAAGAATTAAAGACTGGCATAAATTCATTACAGATGCAGCTGAAACCAACCTTCTGCCAGAGGAGCTTATTAGGGCTGTTATTGAGGTTGAATCAGGTGCGGTTGTAACTGCAGTCTCCCAGTGTGGAGCTCAGGGGCTGATGCAGCTGATGCCTAAGACACAGAATGAGCTTGGAGTAAAAGATCCGTTCGACCCAAACGAGAACATCAGTGCGGGAACCAGATATCTGGCTCAGCTGCTGAATATGTATGACGGTGATCTTTCCTTAGCCCTTGCAGCTTATAACGCAGGTATGGGCAACGTTAACAAATATGGAGGAATACCTCCATTTGAGGAAACTCAGAACTTTGTAAAGAAAGTTACTGCAATCTATCACAGACTGCAGCAGGAGAATGCAAACTAAGCATTAAGATACAATGCTTATAAGCTTAGAGATGGTTTCATCAAATGAAGTGGTCTCTCCTAAGCCCTGTTTTAGGAAAGAGTTAATCTCGCCGATCTTATGCAGAGCATAATCAGCCTCAGGGTCGGAGCCTTCCTTGTATTCACCAAGCTGAACCAGAAGTTCAATTTCCTGATATTTAGCCATAATGTTACGAAGCTTACCAGCAGCTTCCTTGTGCTCCTTTGTCACAATCGCATTCATAACACGACTTACAGAAGCCATTACGTCAATAGCAGGATAAAAGTTCTTTGAGGCCAGCTTTCTTGAAAGAATAATATGACCGTCAAGAATTGATCTGGTTTCGTCGGCAATAGGCTCAGTCATATCATCACCTTCTACCAGCACTGTGTATAGGGCGGTAATTGAGCCTTTATCAGAATTACCTGCGCGCTCCATAAGTTTTGGCAGAGTTGAAAACACTGAAGGAGGGAAACCTCTACGGGTTGGAGGTTCGCCCGCAGCCAGACCAATCTCACGCTGGGCACGACCGAAACGGGTTACAGAGTCCATCATCAGAAGCACACTCTTGCCCTGGTCTCTGAAGTACTCTGCTACAGAAGTTGCTGTATAGGCAGCCTTCAAACGTTCCATTGAGGATCTGTCTGAAGTGGAAATCACAAGCACCGTCTTTTTAAGACCATCCGGACCTAAATCGTGCTCAATGAATTCTCTAACCTCTCTACCACGCTCACCGATAAGAGCCAGAACACAAACTTCAGCACTACAGCCTTTAATAATCTGTGATAACAGAGTTGACTTACCACCACCGGCGGCCGCGAAAATACCCATACGCTGACCTTCTCCGCAGGTAAGCATAGCATCTAAAACTCTAAGACCTAAGCTTATAGGTTTACAGATAAGCTTTCTGGTCATTGCAGCAGGAGGATC
>JAZRAY010000322.1:0-9466 GCA_045634805.1 Succinivibrio sp.
AAGTCAGCATACTATAGAATCTTATCAGCGTGTTCTTAATAAAGCTCTGGATGTTATGGAGAGGGAATTCTCTGAGATAAAAGAATGGAAGGACGTCAAACTTGATCAGATGCGTGTTATCCAGAGAGAGTTCAATTTTGACGGGGATTTAAACAAGCTTAACAATAACTCTGTTGCACATGACCTCTACGCTTTAAGCTCCTTTTTCAGATACCTCGTATCCATAGATGAAATACCGGATAATCCATTCTCTCTGGTTAAAGCTCCCAAAATTAAAAGACACCTTCCAAAGATTCTTTCCATGACAGAGATTGATGCAATCCTGTCTGTAACTCCAGATACCATCTACGAAACCCGTGATCTGGCTATTATTGAACTCCTGTTTTCATCTGGTCTTCGTGTGTCAGAACTGGTGGGACTTGATCTTGAGGATTATGATGAATTTGTTCAGGAAGTCAGGGTTCTAGGTAAGGGCAGCAAGCAGAGAGTGGTGCCTGTAAATGACAGTGCCATTGAAAGAATCGACGGGTATCTTCAAATCAGAGATAGCTTTAATCCTCAGGAGAATGCTCTGTTTTTAAACCGTTTCGGTCGCAGACTTACAACTCGTGCAGTGCAGCAGAATCTTTTGAAGCTCTGCGACAAGGCCTGCGTTACCACTCATTTAAATCCTCATAAGTTAAGACATTCCTTTGCTACCGTCCTTCTTCAGGGCGGGGCAGATCTCCGTTCAGTTCAGGAGATGCTTGGTCACTCATCTCTTGCTGCGACACAGATTTATACTCATCTGGATTTTGAACATTTAAAAGACGTATATAATAAGGCTCATCCATTAGCCTCCAGGAAGAAAAATTGAAATTTTTTAAACAGATTGATCTAAGTAAGATTAAAGTTCTTTCCTTTGATTTAGATAATACTATTTATGACTGCGAGACGGTTTTAAGAAAGGCTGAGGCCTGGTTTACCCAGTATCTCTGTGATACCTACGGTCTGGGTGGCGCATGCCTTAAATATGATTACTGGTCTCAGATTAAATCTGAGGTTCTGCATGATAATCCTGAGCTTGCCGATGATGTGACCCTGCTTCGCGAGGTAAGTCTGGTTGAGACTTTCAGACGTCTTAAGATTCCTTTAGAGAACGGCCTTGCCGATGCAAAGAAGCTGGTTGATCTGTTTGTTGAACACCGTTCATCCGGATTTGTTCATCAGGATATATATGATATGCTATCTGCCCTTAAGCAGAAATATCCAATGGTTGCGATTTCAAACGGCAACCTTAAGCCATCCAAGATTATGGTTGACGGATATTTTGAGCGCGATTTCCGTCCTTCTGTAGGCGGTCTTCGCAGAAAACCATATGCAGATATGTTTATTGAATGCGCAAAATTCAAAAATGTTAAAATAGACGAAATACTGCATATCGGAGATGATCCTTTCACCGATGTATACGGAGCCGTTCAGGCTGGATGCAAATGTGCATGGGTATACAGGGGCTATACCGGAATCTCTCCTGATGAAAAGAATCTGAAGGTTCTGCCTGATATTCTTTTAGATAACGTACTCGAACTGAAAACTTTACTGTAAAAATGCAAGACAATTCACTTTACGATATGGATAACAGCCTTTTAGAGGATGCTCTTGATGCCGATCCTCAGGCTGACAGAATTCTTGAAGGCCTAAATGAGTCTCAGCACGAGGCTGTCTCATCAGAACTTCGCAACATGCTGATTATTGCAGGTGCCGGTACCGGTAAAACCCGTGTTCTGGTTTCAAGAATTGCCTGGCTTATAAAGCACTTCCATATTGCTCCACGCAACATTATGGCTGTGACCTTTACCAATAAGGCTGCAACCGAGATGCGTGAAAGACTTGCGCTTATGGTGGGTAATTCTGTTCAGATGTCACTCTGGGCAAATACCTTCCACTCCATCTGTTTAAGACTTTTAAGAGCCTATGCCTCCTATGCAGGTTTAGTCCCTGGCTTTACCATTTTAGATACTGACAGTCAGGTTTCCCTGGTTAAGCGTCTGATGAAGGACATGAACATCGATACCAAGGAATTTAAGCCATCTGATATTGCATCAAATATCTCAAAGCAGAAGGAAAACGGTATTCGTGCGCTGGCCTTCAGTAAAATGATTACAGCGAAATCACCTGATCATATAAAGGTAACAAGTCAGGTCTACAACGTATATGAAAGAGTCTGCAATCAGGAAAACTCAGTTGATTTCAGTGAGCTGCTCTTAAGAACCGTTGAGCTTTTAGAGAACAATCAGGAAATCAGAGAGCTTCAGCATCGAAGATTCAAGGAAATTCTGGTTGACGAGTTTCAGGATACCAACGCCATTCAGTACCGTTTTCTAAGACTTATCGCAGGTCCTGACTCCCATGTGCTGGTGGTAGGTGATGATGATCAGTCAATCTACGGCTGGCGTGGTGCCGATGTAAGCAACATGAGAAAGTTTTTAAAGGACTTTTCCAATGTTAAGGAAGTTCTTCTGGCTTTAAACTACCGTTCTACCCAGAAGATTCTTGACGTTGCAAATACCATCATCGGCTTTAACAGTGACCGTCTGATGGAGAAGGTCTTAAAGGGAAACTTCGGTGAGGGTGAAAAGGTCAGAATTCTAAACTGCGCCAACAACAAAACCGAATCAAGTGCAGTCTCAGAGCGTATCGCAGCCCTCCATGATTCAGGAGTTTCCTACAGAGATATCGCCATTCTGTACCGTAACAACTATCTGTCACTGGATTTTGAGCAAACCCTTTTAAGAAAACATATTCCGTTTGTAATCTACGGCGGTCAGAAGTTCTTCGAGCGTGCCGAAATTCTTGATGCCATCGCCTATATGCGTATTCTGGTAAACGAGGATGATGACACCGCTTTACTTAGAATCATCAATACTCCTTCAAGAAAAATCGGTGCAAAGGTTATCGAGGGGCTTAGAACCATCGCCAATGAGAGAAACTGTTCTCTGATTAAGGCAATACGTCTGCTTGAGGCTCATGTTCATTCAGATAATGTTGATAAGACCTTAGCTTCTCTTTATAAAAAGGTTGCTGTTTTCAATGATCTTCTAAAGGTTTTAAAAGAGAAAAAGGAATCGCTATCCCTGTCTGCTTTTGCTGATGAGATGCTGAGAATAACCGGACTTTATCAGTTCTATCAGGAGAAGGATTTTAAGGAAGGCAAGGATAACGAGGAACATTCACGTTATGCCAACCTTGGTATGCTGATTTCAAATATCAAGGAATTTGAGTCCAACAGTACTGCTCCTTCTGCAGCTGATGAATCAGCACCAGAGTCAGCAGGGGAGTCAGGTGAGGCAAAAGAGGAAGATCCGCTTTTAACCTATCTGTCCAACATTACTCTGGTATCAACCGGTGAGCTTAATGAGGACGGTGAAACTGCAAGCGGTACAGATGCGGTTAACCTTATGACCATGCATTCATCCAAGGGACTTGAGTTTAAGTATGTATTCCTGGTGGGCTTTGAGAAGGATATTCTGCCATCAAGAATGTGTGCCTTCTCAGACAAGTCACTTGCCGAGGAGAGACGTCTTGCCTACGTAGGTGTTACCCGTGCCAAGACTGCCTTATATATAAGCTACTCTCAGAACAGAAGTCTGTTTGGTAAGTATGAGGCTACCGGCGCAAGTTCATTCTTAAGAGAGCTGGTTCGTGAGTACAAGGGCAAGCATGATGTGCCTTTAACCATTGAATCAATCAGCTCTGCCTCATATTATTAAGAGCTTTTAAACTATTCTGCTACTCGTGTATTTCGAGTGGCAGATTGTCAGGATCGCGGAAGAAAGTCATTTTCCTGTGGGTAAAGGTATCCTCTCTTACAGGCTCTGTCTCAATTCCCAGTCGGTTTAATTCCTTTACTGTCTCATCCACACTCTCAACCCTGAAGGCAAGATGACGAAGTCCTGCGTGTTCAGGACCACTGCCTCTTTGAGGAGCATCTTCCTTGATGAAAAGTTCAATTTCAATATCGCCGCAGGCAAGATCAATCTTCCAGTCGTTTTTATCTTCTCTATGATTTTCTCTTATTACCTTAAAGCCAAGCAGATCAACGTAGAAATGTCTGGATTTACGGTAGTCTGTTCCGATAATGGCAATATGATGGACTGCGTTGAAATTCATTGAATAATCCTGTGTTCATAGAGGTCATCAAAAAAGGTAACCTGATATCAGAGGTTACCTTTTTAGAATATCTTATTTTTAAAGGAAGGTCAGTGTTTCTTCCCGATAGAAATTGTCACTTTGAGTTTTTCTTATCAAAGGCTCTGGCCTTTTCATAAAGAGATTTAATCTGTGGTTTATCCTTAAGCATATGCTCGTAGATTGGCTTTACCTTTTCCTGGAATTCCTTTACATCAACATCTATAAAGGTAACTCCCATCTCCTTTGCCTTCTTTTTGGCTTCCTCTATACTTTTCTTCCAGCATTTGAACTCAACCTTCTGTGCCTCAATAGCTGCCTTTTTGAACATATCAAAGTCTTCCTCTGGAATAGAGTACAGGAACAGTGATGAGCCAACCAGCATATCAGGGCACATCTGATGACGGTCGTAGGAATAGTATTTACAGAATTCTCCGTGCTTCTGATCAACAAGTGCCAGCTCATTGTTCTCAGCACCGTCTACAACATTGTTCTTTAATGCCTTGTAAACCTCACCGAAGCTGATGGTTATATCGTCTGCTCCGAAGTAGTACATAAGCTCCTTGTTGGTGCGGCCGCTCTGAATTCTGAATTTCTTACCTTCCAGATCCTTAACGCTCTTAATCGGGGTCTTAGCATAGAAACTTCTGGTTCCGGCTGTAAATGCAGCCAGAGGTGTGAAGCCGTCCTGATCGTTGTTCTCTGCAAGCTCTTCGATTACAGAAGGGTCAGTAATGAACTTCTCATAGGTTTTTTCAGATGAGAACAGATAAGGTAATGAAAATACAGCATATTTCTTGTTGTGAGACTCAAGATTAGCTGTTGATATAGCCATGAACTGAATGGAGCCTGACTTAACCAGATCAATTACCTCTTCATTTGAACCTGAGGTATTGTTGGCATAAATCTGAACTTCGTATCTGTCGCCGGCTTTCTTCTCGACATACTCTTTAAATGCCAGGAATCCCTGATGGTCAGGATGGCTTTCTTCATGGGTATGGGCAATACCTACAATTGTCTTTGCCTGTACTGCACCTGCAGGGCAGAATAAAAATGCAGAAAGAATAGAAAGTGCAATATATCTTGTAAACTTCATAAACAACACCCGAATATGTTTAATAGAGTGAACACCTAAAGTATAGGTCAGCAAAAAATGTCACATTGTGAAACCGATTAATAATTTGAATGTTGTGCGATGAAGCAAACGGCATTTTTATCAAAAAAAATTGCAAACTTTGAAAAAAACTGTGTTATGATACGACCTATCGTTGAGTCCAACGAAATCACCTAGACCTATTTGGAACGGTCTAACATGGAAAAATCCTTTTAACTTAATAATTAAGAGATCCTTTCTGCATTCCCCATGCAGATCACTGATTGTAATTTTACTTATATGAATCTAACCGAATTAAAAAACACTCCTGTTGCTCAGCTCGTTCAGATGTGTGAGCAGAATGGAATCGAGAACGTTGCCCGCCTAAGTAAGAAAGAAATTATTTTCCAGCTTCTAAAAGCCTCATCAAAAAACGGTGAAGACATTTTCGGCGAAGGTGTAATTGAAATTCTTCCAGACGGTTTTGGTTTCTTAAGAAGTGCTGATTCTTCATACCTGGCAGGTCCTGACGATATCTATGTATCTCCAAGTCAGGTCAGAAGATTCAACCTTAGAACAGGCGACTCAATTGCCGGTAAGATTAGACCTCCAAAAGATGGCGAAAAGTACTTCGCATTATTGAAGGTAGATTCTGTAAACAATGACGATCCAGAAAATTCTCGTCATAAGATTTTATTTGAGAACCTTACTCCTTTATTCGCTCAGGACAGAATGCAGCTTGAGCTTGGTAACGGTTCAAAGGAAGATTTAACTGCAAGAGTTATTGATCTTGTTGCTCCAGTTGGTAAAGGTCAGCGTGGTCTGATTGTTGCTCCTCCAAAAGCTGGTAAGACCATGCTTCTGCAGAATATTGCCCACTCAATTTCAACCAAGTTCCCTGAGTGTACTCTGATCGTTCTTCTGATTGACGAGCGTCCAGAAGAAGTTACCGAAATGCAGCGTAACGTTAAGGGCGAAGTTGTGGCTTCAACCTTCGATGAGCCTGCAACACGTCACGTTCAGGTTGCTGAAATGGTTATCGAGAAGGCTAAGAGACTTGTTGAGCATAAGAACGACGTTGTTATTCTTATGGATTCTATTACCCGTCTTGCTCGTGCATACAACACTGTTATCCCTTCATCAGGCAAGGTTTTAACCGGTGGTGTTGACGCTAATGCTCTACAGAAGCCAAAGCGTCTGTTCGGTGCTGCACGTAACGTTGAGGAAGGCGGTTCTCTGACCATCATTGCAACTGCTCTGATTGATACCGGTTCAAAGATGGATGAAGTTATTTACGAGGAATTCAAGGGTACCGGTAATATGGAACTTCATCTGTCACGTAAGATTGCCGAGAAGCGTGTATATCCTGCAATCGACGTTACCCGTTCAGGTACAAGACGTGAAGAGCTTATTACTACTCCTGATGAGCTGCAGAAGATGTGGATTCTAAGAAAGTTCCTGCATCCTATGGGCGAAATTGAGGCTATGGAGTTCTTAATCGATAAGCTGTCCATGACCAAGACCAACAATGATTTCTTTGATGTAATGAAGAGAGGCTAATCTCCCACCTTCATCCAAAGATAAGAAATCCCGTTCTACTAAATTAGTATGAACGGGATTTTTCGTTTTAATCCTATCTGAATTTCAGAGTATTACTTGCTCTGTTCTGCGATTGCCTTTCTTACTGCCTTAGCCAGGAAGTCAGACATTACATCGCCATTGTGCTCAAGCATCTTAGGGAACATTGAAATAGGTGTTGCACCTGGGAAGGTGTTGATTTCATTGATCAGGATGCCGTCTTCCTTTGACAGGAAGAAGTCGATTCTTGACAGATCACGCAGCTTCAGACCAACGAAGGCACGACGTGCAAGATCCTGAATGGTTCTGATGTCATCCTCTGACAGATTCTCAGGAGTTACAGTAGTAATGGTGCCTGAATCCTTTGAGTATTTCTCATCAAAGGTGTAGAACTTGTTGTCTGGAATAATGATTTCACCAGGACGTGACAGCTTCAGCTCGCCGTTGATTTCATAAGCAGCAACCTCAAGCTCGCGGTGAATGATGTTCTTCTCAAGAATAACCTCTGAGCTGAACTGGAATGCCTCAGCAATGCAGTCCCAGACATCATCACGCTTGGTTACATGGTAGCAGCCTACTGATGAGCCCTGACTTGCAGCCTTAACATAGATATCCTGATACTTGTCAAAGAAGGCTAAAGCCTCTTCCTTATACTTGTCATTCTTCAGAGGAATAATTGCATAAGGTGAATTTGGAATACCTAGAGCATCAAGATACAGCTTGGTGGTGATCTTGTTGAAGCAGTAACGGCTGGCCTCAGCCTTGCATCCGATGTAAGGAATGTTGTGAATCTCAAGGAATGACTGAATATCGCCGGTTTCACCTGGAATACCGTGGATACATGGAACAACGCAGTCTACTTTGATTTCCTTTCCATCTACGGAGAAAATGTTATCGCCAAGGAAAATACCGTTCTTGTTCTCATCAACGATAAACTTGTGATTATGAATTACTGCCTTGGTAACTGAAAATTCTGGAGTCTTTTTTAACTGTTCTTCAATGAATTTTGCGCTTAGAAGGGAAATGTCGTGCTCGGATCCGTCTCCGCCACATAGTAATAGAATGTTGGTACTCATTTTTATCCTAAATAATCTTAAATATGATTGAAAACATGATAGACACTCTAGGTTTTCCTTTCAAGATGTATTTTCGGATAATCTCGATTTCTACGACCGCCTTTCAATAATTGATCATTTTTTCGAGCAATCTATTGTTTTGCCCTAATTAAGTCATAATCTATTCGTTGTAGTGTATCCTCATAAAAAAGTGAAAACTCAAAACGTATAAAAAGAATAAGGCCATGTTATGAAAGTCGATGTCAACAAACCGGTAGAAAATCCTGAATTATTAAAATTCCTCAACGAATTGGACAAAACCTCTGATGAGAACAAAAGAAATGACCTTCTGGACAATATCGCCAGGGAATTTACTTTAAAATCAAATCTGCTTTCCATTGTTAAGGTTGATGATGATGCTATTGCTCAGAAGCAGGATGGACAGAAGTATTTCAAGCAGGACTCCACAATCTCCTTTGTTCAGTTCAAATCTGAAGATGATAAGGTATATTTCCCTGCATTTACTGACTGGAATGAACTTAGAAAGGGTGATTCCTACAAGAATGAGTATGTTAAGACTCTGATAATGTCCTTTGATGATTATTTTGCTCTGGTTAAGGATTCAGACGCAGGTGTTGTCATCAACCCTTACAGCCATAATCTTGCATTTACAAATGGTAATCTTCAGTTCATGAAACAGCGTAAGGATATGCTGGAAAACGGTCATACCGAGGTAACTGCAAAGAAGGATACTCATGTTCTGATTGGCGATCCTAAGGAATACCCTGAGCAGATGGTAAAGGCAATTACCGATTACTCAAAGACTGTTAAGGACATAAACGCCATCTGGCTTAAGCTTATGGTCCGTGATGAAGAGAAGAGCTATCTTCTGGTTGTGGATTTCAAAGGCGAAAAACAGAAGATTTTCTCAGGCATTGCTGATGCTGCCAGAGATTATCTGCCAAGCAACATGTACATTGACATGGTTCCTTATGACGGCGAGTTTGGTCAGAATGCCGCAAAAACAGGAAAGCCCTTTTATCAGAGAAAGCGCAGACTGTTCGGCCTGCTTGGCTAATCACAGGTAATTTAGGCGGATTTCTGCTTCTCTAATAATAGCTTTAAGGCTTAATTCTTCAGCTCGGAAACCGCCTCATGACAGATTCTGTCAAAGCCTGTGCGAAGTGCAGTAACAAGTGCATCGTAGCCAGGCTCATTCTGCTGAGTCTCAAGCTGACGGCTTACGGTCTTAATCTTAATTCCCTGAGCATTCAGCAAAGAGAAGGATGCGCTTATATAAATCCTTCCTGACTCACTTCCCTGAAAGCGTGCCACATAAATCTCAAGACTGCGATCTTTAAGGCTTAGGTTCTCTTTACTCAGGGTATTGCCTACAAGTGCACCAAGCTGAGCATTAAGCGGTTCGGCCCAGCGGTGAAAGCGTGCTTCTCTTAAGCTGTGATCACTTACCTGCAGAACAATTCCGCCTCCGTCTAAAACAGGATTTAACTGCAGAATGATGTTTGAAGTCCCGGACATCATTTCAGGGGGAAGATCCTGTACCATTGAATAC
>JAZRAY010000323.1:0-1721 GCA_045634805.1 Succinivibrio sp.
AATCAGATAAAAACAAAACAAACAATATCAATAACAAACAACTAAAAACAATTTATCTTATGAAGAAGATTTTACTTTCTTTGTTTGCTGTGCTGATGACAGTAGGAGCATGGGCACAGACAGCAACAGGTGGTCCCGAGGTTACATTTACAAATGTACAGAAGGATGGTAAGGAGTACGTATTGTTCATCAATGATGCCGATGAATTGGCTATTAGTTCTGAAAGCGCAGAAACCCTTGGTGCATCAGCAAAGTTTAGACTTACTGTTCAGGAAAATGGCAAGTTTACTTTTTATAATGAGGCCAAGTCGCTTTACATGATTTGGCGTGGTAAAGGAAATGGAGCCAATGGAGATAAGGGTGTTATGGCAGACTATGACGCCGCTTTTTGTGATTGGGAATTAGGTGATGGTTCTAGTGCAGTTGCTGGTACTTATTATCTAAAAAGTAAAAGAGGAAATGGCAGTGATGGTAGTATAGTCATAATGAATGCTGGAACATTTGATGCGTATGGCTATTCAGTCGGTTATGCTGATAATTATAGTAATCTGTTCAAAATCGGTGGTTTGGAGAGTGTGACTTATAAGTATTCTATTAACTTCAACGGAAAGACTTATGGTTCTCAGGAAATGACTGGCATGGTAGGTATTTCTGACTACGCAACTCCTAATCTGCCTGTTGGTATTACCGCTACAATTCCTCAGGGTAAAGTGCAGGTGTCAGATGCAGGTAGAACGATAGAACTCACTTGCACACTTTCCAACTGTCCCGTAGAATTTGCTGCTGACGCTAACAGTATTACAAAGTGGTATTATTTGAGACTACATTCAAATCAGACTAAGTTTATCCAGTATTTGGAGGGTGAAAACTATATTGAATGGAATGACGCTTCATTCAATGCAGATGAAATAGACAGTCATTTGTGGGGTTTGGTTGGCAATCCCTTTGAAGTAAAACTGATTTCAAAGGCAGCAAATGCCGGTGTTGTTTCAACAGGTGATGGTGATGCTAACGTTGGTGCAGAGGCAACTGCTTTCTTTATGGCAAAGAGCGATGTTTCTGGTGCTGACAAATTTACTCTTCAGTTCCCTGGTGGAAACTGCTTGGATGGTCAGAATGGCAGGGTTAAGCATTGGAGTGCAAAGGATGCAGGTTCAACCTTTATCCCAACACTTTTTGAGGAAGAAGAGGTTAAAGTTGCCGCTACTCAATTTGCAACTCTTTATATGGCTTATCAGGCATATATCCCCGAGGGTGTTGAGGCATATATTGTTTCAGGTGCTGATTCAAAGAAGGCAACCTTGACAAAGATTGAAGGTATACTGCCCGCTAATACAGGTGTAGTTCTCAAGAATGATGGTAACTATTCATTTAAGAAGGCTATCGGTACTGCTGCTGACGTTACCGGCAACCTCCTTCTGGGTTCTACAACCGATACAGAGGTTACTGGCGAAGGCTATGTGCTCTCTACCGTTAATAAAGTAACAGGTTTCTATGCTGCTAAGCTGACCGATGGCAAGTTCAAGAACAACGCAGGTAAGGCATATCTGCCCAAGCCTGCAGAGGCATCAGCTCGCTTCATCAGCCTTGACTTCGGTACAGAGACTGCTATTGAGAGCGTTGAGTCTGTTGAGAACAATGCTGCAGTTTACGATCTCTCAGGTCGTCGTGTGCAGAAGGCTCAGAAGGGTCTGTACATCGTAAACGGCAAGAAAGTTGTG
>JAZRAY010000324.1:0-7696 GCA_045634805.1 Succinivibrio sp.
GTCCATCTGCAGGATCTTGGCTGGAGAGCCTTTTGTAAACACATAATCAGAATCGTCTGCAAGTCTCCAGATATATGAAGTTGACAGCTCCCATCCAGACTGCATTGCTGCATATGATGGAGTCATACACAGTGCAGGTAATAACAGAATACTTTTAAGAAATTTGGATCTGAACTTCATAATAGTTTTAAACCTTATGTAAAAGGAGAATCCCCTGACTGTCTGCTTTATATTTATTTAAATCTTTTTTAGAACCTGCATTCTAATATCTGTCATAGGCTCTAATATTTTCATTATAGATGATAGAAAGATGTTTTTATAAAAAAATGCAGAAATAACAATAAGAAAAAGAGAAGTGATACATTTTTATAAGGGTGCAAGCGGTGGTTCTTTACATTTTTTATGGGGAAAAGAGCCTTACATTTAAGTATAAAACAACATATCTAAAAAAAATAAGATAACCTCAGCACGTATCGGAGAGAGTCTTGTTATAATTAAATCCAGTATAGAAAGGACTATTTTATGAAAGAAATTGCGTCATCAGAAAATATAGAAAAATTTATTCAGAACAATTGTATCTATATAGATAAAACTGAATATATCTATAATCTTATAAAAAAACATGAACGTGTATTTTTTTCTCGTCCTCGCCGCTTTGGTAAATCTCTAACTTTGAACACAATCGGAACCCTTTTTGAAAAAGGAGTTGAGCCTTACTTTAAAGGAACATGGATTTATGACAAGTGGACTCAGGATAAATATCCTGTCCTGCATCTGAGCTTTCTTAAATACTCAACAACAGATGTTGACGAGTTTAATTACAGTATATGCCAGACCATTCGAGATTTCGCAGCGAAATTAAATATAAAAAAATATACTGATGATTCAAAGCTAGATAATCTTTTAAGAAATCTTTTCACAGCTATGCCTGATGATTTGCAGATTGTTCTGCTTATTGACGAATATGACTGCCAGCTAACAGCAAATATAAATACTCCTAAGCTTTATGAAGATTTCAGAAATCTTATTCGCAAATTCTATGCTGTATTAAAAGGAGAAAAACATATTAAATTTCTTGCTGTAACAGGTGTAACCCGTCTTAAGGATGTATCAATCTTTTCTGTTGGATCAGATATAAAAGATTTAAGTTATGAGCATTCTTTCTCTCAGATGATCGGTTTCACAAGAGAAGAAATTAAGAAATTTTACATTGATTATTTAAAACTAGGTGCAGCTTTCGAGAATAAAAAAACTCCAGATTTAGTTACTGATTCTGAAATAGAATCTCTTTTGGACAGAATGGCTGAGCACTATGACAGCTATTGTTTTGACAACAAATTTCGAAACAAAGTTTTTTCCACCTACTCTGTAAACACATTCCTACAGACACTGGCTTCTGACAAAGAGGTCTTTTTTGGAGATTACTGGTACGATGTTGGCGGCATACCATCGATTCTTAGAAACTACATGGAATCTCACGAAATCGATCTTAAAAAATTCCAGACTTCAGAGATCGAAGTCATTTATGACGATTTCGTTAATCCAACCTCGCTACTGAATATCAATGAGAATGTTCTTATGTGTCAGACAGGATATCTGACACTAAAATCAGATATCAACCAGAATCGTTCTACATTGTTACTTGGATTTGCAAACAAAGAAGTATCAACTGCCCTGTGCAGACTTCTAGGCCTAAAACTCTTCTCAAAAGCCGTAGAAATTGTTACCTACAATAATGTTAATCTTTTAGAAACAAGCTCAGCTGATGAACTAATAGTTTTATTAAATAGTGTACTTTCAGCTGTTGTTTATGATAGAAACCAGGTTATACATGATGAACCATCTCTCAGAGCTATTATCCAGGTTTATCTGATGGGTAAAGGTGTTGATGTTAGAGCAGAGCAACACAACTTTAAAGGAAGAAGCGATATTCTTATAAATCTTGATAAAAGAAGAATTGTCCTTGAGCTGAAATACTCTGATGACGGTAATAACGTAGATTCTCTACTAGAGGAAGCCGTAAATCAGATTAGAGAGAAGGAATATGGTTCAGAATATCTAGAGGCAAGAGAGCTTGTTCAAATTGCATGTGTCTTTGATGGATCGAATGACAATAGAAAAATAGTCAGATATAAGATTGTGGATAAAGATATGGCCTGACCTTTAGAGACCAGACCATAAGAAGTTTTCTTTATTCCTTTCCTAGAGCTTTTGCGAGCTTCTTGTCAGTGTTATAGCCATTCAATGCAAATACAGCCCAAATTGTAGCTGGCAGCCAGCCAATTAATGTGATCTGCAGAATAAGGCATATAATGCCTGATAATGGTCTACCAATTGAAAAGAAGGTTAGCCATGGAAGGATTTAAGCGATAATTAAACGCATAATATTGGCCTAAAAAAAATAAAACAAAAAAAACAGGAATGCTGGTCTGGTATAAAGCTTATTACATCATTTTATAAGCGCTTTTCTATTCTTCAAATTAGTACTTAATCGTCAAATAGAACAACTGGTTTGTTGAGATATGGCTTTTTAAGTTCTTCTAACTCTTTACGAATCTTCTCCGCATTGATTTTTTCTGGTGAAGCGGAATATAGGAAATCACTCAATTCTTCTGTTCTAATAATTTCCTTTGGTGTAGGGTCATCGAATCTGAATCGGTAGCATATAAAAGCAGCAGTAGCAGATACTTCTTCAAGAAGAGCGTCTTTCTCTGTTAGAGAACTCATTTGTAATCCTTATGTAATATGATTGCAGTATCAGTAGTGTAGCAATTAAGACTTTAGTCAGACTTAGTAACAATCCATTTTTGCTAATTCTTTTCTAGGCTTTTATCTGTATTATCTCTTAAACCAAACTTACATATAGCTACCCGTTAACATACGGTTATAACAAGGAATACAAAATGGACAAAGCACAGGAATTAAAGGCTCTTGCCAACTATAAGGAATTATTCGATCTTTATTTAAGACGTCCTATGAACGCTGAAGAACAGCAAATCTTTAATGACTGTATCGATTGCAAAATCAGTTTTGAAGAATACAAAGAGAAGCTAATGCAGCTAATTATTGAGAAAGGAAAAAAGCTGACTAATCTTTTCTCAGAAAACGATGAAATGACTGAGAGAAAAGCAAGCGCTTCTTAAAAGGAAACAAAAGACTTCCCTACTAAGGGAACTTTGAAAAACTCAAAACAGAGTTTATTCTTAAAATCTTAATAAAAAAATCTTCCGATCCAAAGCCAGCCCTTTTCAGAGCTAACTTCAAACCGGAAGATCTTTTTTAATATCTTCTAAAATTCCCCGATTAGTACAGGATTCTGCACTTTAGAGTACCTTCGATGTTGCGCAGTGAAGGAACAACATCCTGAGGCTTGTCAGAATGGATATCCATAACTACATAACCGATATCAGCGGTAGTCTGCAGATACTGAGCAGCAACGTTGATATTAAGCTTAGCGAAGGTCTCGTTAATCTGACGCATTACACCAGGAACATTCTTGTGAACGTGAAGCAGTCTTGAAACCTCAGCTCTCTTGGTTGGAAGAGATACCTCTGGGAAGTTGACAGCGGTAAGAGTAGAACCGTTATCAGAATACAGAGCAAGCTTCTCAGATACCTCTGTACCGATGTTCTTCTGAGCTTCCTCAGTACCAGCACCGATGTGAGGGGTTAGAATTACGTTATCAAACTCACGCAGAGGAGTTACAAATTCCTCACCGTTCTTTGAAGGCTCCTTTGGATATACGTCAACAGCAGCACCTGCAACCTTACCTGAACGTAAAGCTTCACAAAGAGCTTCGATATCAACAACAGTTCCGCGTGATGCATTCAGGAAGCGAACACCATCCTTCATCTTGGCAAACTGTGCCTTTGAAATCATGTTCTTGGTGGTTGGTAGCTCTGGAACGTGCAGAGTAACAATATCAGAATTCTCAAGTAACTCATCTAAGGTATTAACCTGCTTTGCATTACCAAGAACCATCTTGTTTTCTACGTCATAGAAAATAACTGATAGACCTAAAGCTTCAGCTAGGATACCAACCTGAGTTCCGATGTGACCGTAACCGATAATACCGATAGTCTTGCCACGAGCCTCATGACAGCCGTTTGCAGCCTTATTCCAGCCACCACGGTGTAAAAGAGCATTACGGGCAGGAATATCACGTAACAGCTGCAGGTATTCACCGGTAACAAGCTCAGCTACTGATCTGGTGTTTGAGAAAGGAGCATTGAATACAGGAATACCTAATGCAGCAGCTGCATCAAGATCAACCTGATTTGTACCAATACAGTAACAGCCGATACCGATCAGTTTCTTTGCATGCTGCAGAACTTCGGCTGTTAAATGAGTACGAGATCGAATACCGATGAAGTGAACATTCTCGATAGCATCTAAAAGCTCCTGACCATCAAGAGCCTTTTTCTGATACTCAACATTTGTATATCCAGCTTTGTTTAATGCATCTACAGCACTTGGATCAACACCTTCTAAAAGAAGGATCTTGATCTTTGATTTTTCTAAAGATAATGAAGGCTGCATGTTAACCTCTATGATACATACTTATTAAAACAAAATGCCCGTCAGATGGCGGGCACTAAATTCCTTTGTTATTTCTTGTTGCGCTTTCTGCGCTCTAATACAGCTTCGTTCAACATCGCACAGATCTGCTCTGTATCATCAATTCCGATGCACGCATCTGTAATTGACTGGCCGTATACAAGATTTCTTAAATCCTTTGGAAGATCCTGACGTCCCTCTACCAGGTTTGACTCAAGCATCAGACCAAAGATTCTGTTGTCGCCAGAAGCAATCTGGGCTGCAACATCACGAGAAACATCAACCTGCTTCTTGTACTGCTTGTTTGAATTTGAGTGAGAAGCATCAATCATAACCATTGGTTTCAGGCCTGCTTTCTCAAGAGCCAGACAGGTTTTCTCAACATCCTTTGAGCTGTAGTTAGGCTCTTTACCGCCACGTAAAATCACGTGACAGTCCTCATTGCCCTTGGTATGAACAATTGCTACATGTCCCATCTTGGTAACAGACATGAAGGTGTGCTCATTTTCAGCAGCAATAGCAGCATCAATTGCAATCTTTACAGAGCCATCGGTTGCGTTCTTAAAGCCGATTGGGCATGACAGACCTGATGACAGCTGACGGTGCAGCTGAGACTCTGTAGTACGGGCACCGATAGCACCCCATGAAATAAAGTCATCGATGTACTGAACAGTAATAGGATCCAAAAACTCAGTAGCTGCTGGCATACCTAGACTGTTGATGTCGCATAGAAGCTTACGTGCAATCTTTAAGCCCTGATTGATATCATGTGAATCATCAAGGGTAGGATCGTTGATCAGTCCCTTCCAGCCTACAGTGGTACGAGGCTTCTCAAAGTAAACTCTCATTACAACAACAAGCTGATCCTGATACTTCTGACGAAGCTTCATCAGTCTGTTTGCATAATCAATAGCAGCTCTGGTGTCGTGTACAGAACAAGGTCCTGCAATCACAACTAGTCTGTCATCTACACCGTTGAAAATATTGTGAATCTCTCTTCTTGTCTGATCCACAACGTTATTTGTAAAATCTGTTGCCGGAAATTTCTCGATCACGGCAATTGGGGGAATTACCTGGTACATTTCGCTGATTCTCGTATCTACGATACCATGCCCCGCTTCATTAGGCGGGGTAAGGTTCAAATTCTTATCAATAGTCATATAAACCGCCTAATTATCTAAAGTTATAAAATCGCCAATAATAATAGTTAAAAGAGTTCTTTAAAGCTGAAGAATTACTTTGCTTAAATATGCTACAAGGAGCACTCCCTTTTAAAAATATATTATTAGTATTCACGATTTTCTTCCTAAAAGTTATTTATCAAATAGTTATTTCGAGGCAAACCTTACAATGCCTCTCTCATAAAAGTTTGTAGTTCATTATAAATACGGTTTGAAATTTTATTCAAGTAAAATGGGGGTAAAACTGCTATGAAAATTTTACTGCTCAGAATTTGTGCAATGCTCAATATATGTGCAGTAAAAGCCCATTTTGATAGCATAAAGATGGAAAAGCAGTAAAAACGAGAGTGTTTAATAAATTTTTAGGAAGGATAAAGACGAAAAAGGATGATTCTGACAAGGCAAAACCATCCAAATATCAAATGAAATATTAGATGTCAAGCACAAGAGTTACAGGACAGTGATCAGATCCCAAAACTTCATTTTCGATTCTTGCATCAACGATATTATTTTTAAGTTCATCTGAGACAAAGAAGTAATCAATTCTCCATCCGATGTTCTTTGATCTTGCAAAGGTCTTGTATGACCACCAGCTGTAGCAGTCCGGCTTATCACCATTTACCAGTCTGAAGGTATCAACGTAGCCGGCATCTACCATTCTGTCTAAAAAAGCGCGCTCCAGTGGCAGAAAGCCTGTATTGGTCTCATTGGTCTTAGGTCTTGCCAGATCAATTGGCTTATGGGCAATATTAAAATCGCCACAGACCACAATTGGCTTATCCTCACGCAGCTTCTGAGCATAATCAAAGAAACAGTCAAAAAAGCCCATCTTATAAGGTACACGCTTGAATTCACCTGTAGGTCTGCCCTTCTCATTTAGAATAGCAGCTCCGCCGTTTGGGAAATATCCATTGAAGAAATGGAACTTCTCAAACTCAAGATGAATGATTCTGCCCTCGCCCTGAAATTCAGGATCTGGCAGCTCATACTCAACAGATACAGGTTTTAACTTTGAGAATACAGCTGTACCTGAATAGCCTTTCTTTACAGTAGATGAACAGAAAAAGCTCTCATAGCCAGGCTTAGTCTTAAGAGAATCGTCAAGCTGATCAACGCTGGCCTTGGTTTCCTGAAGACCAATCACGTCGTAGGTTGAATTACGGAACCAGTCAAAGCCTTCTTTGCCGGCAACAGCTCTAATGCCGTTTACATTCCATGAACTTAGAGTAATCTGCATATTAGTCCTTAACAATCTCGTCTATTCTGTTGTCATTACCGCCGCGGATTGCTGTCATCAGAGCCATGGTTGATTTAAGGTTATTAAGCTTGGCCTCAAGATATGAAATCTTGGCATTTCTCATGGTGTCGGCTGAAGTTAAAAAGTCGGTCAGAGCAACCAGACCAGACTCGTATCTGACCTTGTAGCGCTCATAGTTGCGAACAGCAAGCTCATATGAATGCCTGTAGGTCATAAGTGACTTCTGATAGTAATCCACATTGGAGATATCATCATAAACTTCCTGCACAGCCTTAACGTAATCAGCAACAAAGTTGATGCTTGCAAGATCGATATCCTTCATGGCGCTCTTCTTCTCTTTTGTAAGCTTGTTGAAGTTCAAGAACGGGAAGGTAATTGATGAACCTAAAGCTCCAACCGGATTAGCAAGGAATCTGCCGATAGTGCCTGAATCACCAGAGGTTATTCCGGCTGTCAGAGTAAAATCAGGGAAGAATGCCATCTTGGCCTCGTTATAGTTGGCATAAGCCTTTTTGAGGGTGGCCTCATCCTTCATCAGATCAGGACGTCTTGCAAGAAGCTCTGATGGAACAGATAAAGAGAACTCAGGTACCACAGAATCATCCAAAGATGCTATCTCAAAGTCGTGATCTGCAGTTGACCCCAGCATGGTTGCAAGTGCAGTTCTGGCCTTCTTAAGATTGTTTCTGCGTGAATCCAG